>JAPLBI010000089.1 GCA_026392815.1 Actinomycetota bacterium | reverse complement strand
TGCGCGTTTCATATGCGCCACCTACCGGTAACCCTCTCGGTACAAATATCACCTTTAAAATTTGCTCATCTATATTGATCCCAATCATTAACTTGATCACCAAGCGCACCTGGATTGGCGCGGAAAATATTCCAAAGACTGGCGCCGTAATAGTTGCCAATAACCATCTCTCATATTTCGATGTCTTAAATTTTGCGCACTTTCTCTACAAGAATGGCCGCGCTCCACGTTTCTTAGGCAAAGTCGGCGTATTTAAAGTTCCAATCATTGGCCGCATTCTGCTGGCAGCTGGTCAGGTTCCGGTAGAACGTGAAACGCCTAATGCAGGCAAAGCTGTTGATCACGCGAAACGACTTTTAGAGTCGGGACATTTACTTGGTGTTTATCCAGAAGGAACTCTCTCTCGAGATGCCGATCATTGGCCGATGATTGCTAAGACTGGTTTGGCCAGACTTGCACTAAGCACACGCACTCCCGTAATTCCGGTTGCGCAGTGGGGTGCACAAATTTTGATGCCGACATATTCGAAGAAGATTAAATTATTTCCACGCACCCAGATCACCTTGAAAGCGGGAAAGCCGGTTGATCTCTCCCAGTGGTATGGCAAAGAGGATGATCAGCAAGCACTTATTGAGGCAACTGCAAAAGTCATGCGGGAAATTACAACTCTGCTTGAGGAAATTCGTGGCGAGAAGCGACCTGAAGTAATCTTTGATCCACATACTTCTGATTTACCTCGTACGGGTAATTTTAAGAAGAAGCGCAAAAAGGTGGCAGAGAAGTAATGAGCAAAGTAACGGTATTCGGAGCAGGCGCATGGGGTTCAACCATGGCGCAAGTTCTCTGCGATGCCGGAAATGATGTTCTGCTCTGGGGTCGAAACCAAGAAGTTGTAGATGAGATTAATTCCTCGCATACCAACGCTAAGTATTTAGCGCATCACACATTACCCACAGAGTTAAAAGCCACCTCAGATTTAGATGAAGCCTTCGCCTTTAGCCAAAGTTATGTTTTAGCCATTCCATCTTCGCAATTGCGCGCAACTTTAAAGGAGTGGAAGCCACGCTTCTCGGAAGGCTGCTTGGTGGTCAGTACCTTAAAAGGAATTGAAATCAGCACCCAACTTCGCATGACTGAGGTAATTGTTGAAATTCTCGGCCCACATAGAGTCGCGATGATTACTGGACCAAATTTGGCTGACGAACTAGTGCTGCGCCAACCTGCAGGTGCGGTGGCTGCAGCAACTACGCAAGCTACCTCTGAAGAAGTTCGCGCACTATTTCGCACTCCTTACTACCGCGTTTACACATCAGTTGATTTACTAGGTTGCGAATTAGCGGGCGCAATCAAAAATGTAATTGCCTTAGCCGTCGGAATCTCTATCGGCATGGGCTTTGGCGAAAATACCCAAGCGATGCTCATTACTCGCGGCCTTAATGAAGTGGCGCGTCTATGTGCCGCACACGGCGCTGATCCCTTAAGTGCGGCAGGCCTTGCTGGAATGGGCGACTTGGTTGCAACTTGTGGCTCTCCACTTTCTCGTAACCGCACATTTGGCGAACTCTTAGGCAAGACTGGTTCCATGGAACAAGCGGTTGCGCAAGGAGCTAAGACGGTAGAAGGCGTCTCCTCATCAGGAGCGATTGTAGAAATTGCCCACCGCGTTGGAGTAGAAGTTCCAGTTATCGAATCAGTAGCGGACATTGTTAATGGCTCGCTTACGCCAGCCCAGGCGCTACAGCGCTTAATGGAGATTACAACTCAAGCGGAGAACTTCATCCGATGACTAAGCGCGTAGCAATTATCTGTGGTGGTCGCTCCAGCGAACACGAAATCTCATGTATTTCCGCAGGGGGAGTGCTCTCCGCAATTGATCGCAGCAAATTTGAACCTGTCTTGATTGGCATCAGCAAGAGCGGCAAATGGTTCTTACTTGATGACAAAACATCTCTCACAATTAAAAACGGCGTTCTCCCAGTAGTTCCAGACACTGGAAACCCCGTTTCATTAGATGCATCAGGTTTTGTTAGCGCTGGCGTCAATTTAAAAATAGATATCGTCTTTCCGTTACTGCACGGTCCGTACGGTGAAGATGGAACTATTCAAGGACTTCTTGAGATGGCCGATATTGCATATGTTGGCTCTGGAGTTCTTGCTTCAGCAGTTGCTATGGATAAATCATTTGCAAAGCCAATCTTTGCGGCCCATGGAATTAAAGTTGCAGCAGGCTTTGTCGCTCGCGCATCTGATTGGGCAGAAGATAAATCAGCGGTTCAAAGACAGGC
>JAPLBI010000040.1 GCA_026392815.1 Actinomycetota bacterium | reverse complement strand
ATAGGACCTGAAGTAAAGCTGTTTCAGCCTGAAGGCAATGATGGCAGCTATTTAATAATTTCAATGATGTTCTTATGCGCCGCTTTACCATCGATGATCTTGGCCTGGCGAGAACGGGATATCTGATCGTTTATAAACACATTACAAATGTTTGGGGGCAAATTTGAGGGCAATTACATTTTTTGAGCGTCACCTCACGCATAACAATGTCGTCTCCGGCTTATAGGGCGACTCTTCTAATTTGCACAGCCTCAAAACTGAACATAGACTCGCGCAAAGTTAAGGGGAGTACCTCGCTAACGCACCTTCGTCAATACGGATAGAAATTATCCCGGAGTCGCGACCACATTGTGGTGAGGGAGACCTTGGCAGTATCTGCCCCTTTAACGAATAGGTTTAATAAACATGGATGTAACACTTTTAACTTGGGCCGTTGTAATTGGCTTGATCACCGCACTTATCGTCGTAGATCTACTTACCGTAAGTCGCAAACCCCACGATGTCATGTTCAAAGAGGCCGCAATCTGGTCGATCTTCTACATCGGCGTAGCAATCGCATTTGGTGTTTGGGTTTGGCAGAGCGCAGGTTCGCAATTTGGTACTGAGTACTTCGCTGCTTACCTAGTCGAGAAGTCACTTTCAGTCGATAACTTATTCGTATTTATCATTATCTTGGCGCAGTTCAAGGTGCCATCAATATTCCACCAACGTGTACTTATGTTTGGCGTGATCCTTGCACTTGTACTCCGTGCAATCTTTATCGCAGTCGGTGCGGCAGCGCTAGCCGCCTTTAGCTTCACATTCGTGATCTTCGGTGCAATTCTGATCTGGACCGGCGTTGGATTGTTCAAGCACTGGGATGAAGATCCTTCCCCTGAGGACAATGCGCTAGTTCGCATCATCAGAAAACGTATCGCCATGATAGATGAATACGATGGTTCAAAGATCTTCACTCGTATAAACGGTAAGCGAATTGCAACCCCTATGCTCTTGGTGATGATTGCAATCGCATCCACCGATCTGTTGTTTGCACTGGATTCAATCCCAGCCACATTCGGTGTTACTCAAGAGCCTTTCTTGGTATTTGCGGCAAATGCTTTCGCATTGCTAGGGCTGCGCGCCTTGTACTTCTTGCTTAAGGGGCTGCTCGATAAGTTGGTTTACTTATCACTTGGCCTTTCAGTGATTCTGATGTTTATCGGCGTGAAGTTGATTCTGACTTACTTGCACGAAACCTGGACTGAGATTCCTAAGATCCCAACTGTGGGCAGCCTTGCCGTTATCGGTTTGATCTTGTTCGTCTCAACGGTCGCTAGCTTTGTAAAGGTTAGAAAAGATCCAGCAGCGCATGCTCATGCTGGTCGCATGACTTCAGGAAAGCATCCCGAAGAAAGTCACTGATTCTTATAATGTAAACTCACGATGTGAAATTCATTATCTTTGTAATCGATGATTTAACTAATTCGGGAACACAGGCTGAGATGGTCGAAATCAATGCCTTTAATGACACTCTGCGCGCAAATGGCCAATGGATATTTGCTGGCGGATTAAGCGCGCCTGAAAATGCGAGCGTGATTGATAATCGCGCTGGCGCAGGAATTGAAACTGGTAAGCCGTTCTTTGATGTAAAGGAAAACTTCAGCGGCTTCTGGTTGATCGAATCTGCCGATGCTCAGATTGCGAAGGGGCTAGCACTCGCAGGTTCTAAAGCGTGCAATCGCAAGGTTGAACTACGCCCGCTTCTCTAGCGCTTTTCAGATATTGAGATTCGGGGAGATAGGGTTCCCCATATCTTGATAGAGTCGAAACATCGAGAATTAATTACAGGAGTGCAAAATGTCTGAAAATTCAGGTAAGTGTCCAGTAGTCCACGGTTCAAATACCGAAGTTGGCGCATCTAATGTCAACTGGTGGCCAAAGAATTTAAATCTAGATATTTTGCATCAGCACGATACAAAATCGAACCCGCTCGGTGAAGATTTCGATTATCACGAAGAGTTGAAGAGTTTAGATTTTGCAGCGCTCAAGAAAGATCTTCATGCCTTAATGACAGATAGCCAGCCTTGGTGGCCAGCTGACTGGGGACATTACGGCGGGCTAATGATTCGTATGTCATGGCATGCCGCTGGTACTTACCGCATAACCGATGGTCGCGGCGGTGGCGGAACTGGAAACCTTCGCTTTGCACCACTTAACTCGTTTCCAGATAACGTAAACCTCGATAAGGCCCGCCGCATTCTTTGGCCAATTAAGCAGAAGTACGGCAACAAAGTCAGCTGGGCAGATCTATTGGTTCTGGCCGGAACAATCGCTTACGAATCAATGGGGCTTAAGACATTTGGTTTTGGTTTCGGACGCACAGATATTTGGAACCCAGAGAAAGATATTTACTGGGGCCCTGAGACAGAATTTTTAGCGCCAAGTGATGCGCGCTATAAGGATATTAAAGATGCCAGCACAATGGAAAACCCATTGGCTGCAGTTCAAATGGGCTTGATTTATGTAAACCCTGAAGGCGTAAACGGAAAATCTGATCCATTGCTAACTGCGCAACATGTTCGCGAAACATTTGCACGTATGGCGATGAATGATGAAGAAACCGTTGCGCTCACTGCAGGTGGTCACACCGTAGGAAAAGCGCACGGAAACGGTGATGCTTCAAGACTTGGACCAAGTCCAGAAGGCGCTGATATCCATGAGGCCGGTCTTGGTTGGATGAACCACACAACTCGCAGCATCGGCCGCGACACTGTTTCAAGTGGAATTGAAGGAGCTTGGACAACACACCCAACTAAATGGGATGCCGGATACTTCGAACTTCTCTTTAAGTACGACTGGGAGTTAAAGAAATCTCCAGCTGGTGCAACGCAATGGGAACCAATCAACATTGCTGAAGAAGATAAGCCAGTTGATGTTGAAGATCCATCAATTCGTTACAACCCAATGATGACTGATGCAGATATGGCGATGATCAAGGATCCTATTTATCTTGAGATCTCAAAGCGTTTCCATGCAGATCCTGCTTACTTTAGCGAAGTTTTTGCACGCGCCTGGTTTAAGTTAACCCACCGCGATCTCGGACCAAAGGTGAACTACTTTGGACCAGATGTTCCTCAGGAAGATTTAATTTGGCAGGATCCAATCGCTGCTGGCTCAACTTCATACGATGTTGCAGCCGTTAAGGCAAAGATTGCAGCGACTGGAATTTCAGTTTCTGATCTCGTTGCAACTGCATGGGATAGCGCGCGCACTTTCCGTGGTTCAGATAACCGCGGTGGTGCGAACGGTTCACGTATCCGCCTTGCACCGCAGAAAGATTGGCAAGGCAACGAGCCTGCGCGCTTGGCGAAGGTGCTTGCCGCACTTGAGCCAATTGCAAAGGAATCTGGCGCAAGCATCGCAGATGTAATTGTTTTGGCTGGAAACTTCGGAGTCGAAACCGCAGCAAAGGCTGCTGGCTTTGACATCACCGTTCCATTTGCACCAGGTCGTGGCGATGCAACAGCAGAACAGACCGATGGTCTTTCATTCGCACCACTTGAGCCAATTCACGATGGATTCCGCAACTGGTTGAAGCAGGAATACTCAGCTAAGCCTGAAGAACTACTTCTTGATCGCGCTCAACTGATGGGGCTAACTGCGCCAGAGATGACCGTATTAATGGGTGGCATGCGTGCGCTTGGCACAAACTACGGCGGAACTAAGCATGGTGTGTTCACAGAAAAAGTTGGAACACTTAATACCGACTTCTTCAGCGTGCTAACCAGCATGACCTATATCTGGGAGCCAGCAGGCGAAAACCTTTATAACTTACGCAACAGAGCAACTGGCGAAGTTAAATTCACTGCTACTCGCGCTGATTTGGTCTTCGGATCTAACTCAATCTTGCGCGCATATGCTGAGGTCTACGCCCAAAGCGATGGCCAGGCAAAGTTCGTTAAGGACTTCGTTAGCGCCTGGACAAAGGTGATGAACGGCGATCGCTTCGACCTAAAGAGATAATTTACTTATCTGGATTAGGAACAGTTACATCTCGAACAAATGCTTCGAGATCGTTAACTGATTGTAAGAAGCCGCGCAAAGTGCGAAGGGTTGCACCAAAGTTGGTGAATTCATCGACCTTTAGTCCGTCGACGTCATACATCTTGTTGAACTCTGGCAACGTCTGAAGTGTCTTTAGAATCGTTGGATCAACTGGCTCTTCGATGCTATTTAGATTCGGAACAAGCCCTGCTTTGTTGATCTTTACCTGCCAGCCATATGGTGGTGAGATAACAGAGTCGCCACCAAGAATTTGGCTCCAATGCATGTGATTGCGGAATGCTGCTGATAACAATCGAGTGCGATAGCCACGTTCTTTGTAAACCTGGTGTGCGTGCTTAAAGACAGCAACGCCAGCCCATTCCATAACGCCTGGATCGATCATCGCCCCAGATTTTTCCGCGGAAACCTTTACCCAGTCATCAACGCGACCGACCATGATTGTGCAGACTGGACCCATCTGAGAAATATCTAAACCCTCTGCTTCACGGCGCTTAAGACCGCGCTCAATCGCTTCGGCTACTGCAATAGTTTGTGCAACCGAGAATGAAACAGTCGCATTCAAACTCACACCTTGGTAGGTCGCTTCTTCAAAAGCGCTAATCGCCTCTGAAGTAACCGGAATCTTCACAATTATATTTTTAGCTAACTTTGAAAACACAACTGCTTGTTCAGTTAGCGCCTTGGCATCACGAAAGTTACGTGGATCTGTCTGAATAGATAGGCGACCATTGCGCCCGTTCTGCTTTTCAAACTCTGTTTCAAAGATCTTTGCTGCATTAATTGAAAGCTCTTCAACCATGGCCCAGCCGATTTGATCATCGGTTGCAGTTGGGTGGTTCTTTGCATATTCCTTAATGCGTCTTACCCAATATTCCTTATCCGCCTTAATCGCACTCAGCGCGATAACCGGGTTACAGGTTGCTCCAACAATCCCCCAAGTAAGTGCGTCCTTAAGCTCTTTTGGATCGGCTGAGTCGTTCCAAAGAACTGTCTTGGAGTTCTCTTTCATATAGAGGAAAGGTGATTGAGTCATATTTCTATCTTAGTAGATATCGCCTTTTTGCCATAAAGTTTCAACTATGAACTTTGAAATGCGCCCCTACAAGCCAGAAGAATTTGAGCGCGCCTGCCAAGTTCGCGGCCTTGAAACCAGCGAAGCGCAACAAAGATTTAAAGCGCGCTTTGATTCCTCAGGTACCTGGCTTGATCACTATCTGCATTTTGCCTTAGTGCGAGATGGGAAATTGATCGGCGATATTCAGCTACGTCATTGCGATAGGACGATGCCTGATGGATCCGGTCATATTGGTCTTGATATCGCAGAAGATGAACGTGGCAAAGGTGCCGGAACTGCCGCACTTAACTTGGCGTGGGAGTGGGCTGTTGCCAATAGTTTTCATCGTCTAGAAGGATCTACTTCCGAAGAGAATGTTGCAATGCAGAAAGCCTTTGAAAGAGCTGGCTGGGAGTATGAAGGCAGACTCAAAAAGTTATTTATTCATGATGGCGTTGCCGAGGATTATTTATCTTTCGCAAAAACTATTTAGTTAACAGCCATTTTCTGCGCTCACTTTCAGAAAATTTCTCAATCGAATAACGCAGCGCCGTTCTGGGCATTTGAGTGCAATATTCCTGCAAGAAAGTCCTGAGTAAACCAGGATCTCGTTTACCCATCTCACGTAAAAGCCAACCGACCGCCTTGTGCATTAAATCGTGTTTGTCTCCAAGGTGGCGCTCTGCCATTTCGTAAGTTGGTTCGAGATCGCCAGCGCGAAGAAAGGCGAAGGTAAAGACGACAGATACGCGACGTTCCCAGAGAGATTTACTCTTGGCCAACTTATTTAGGACCGCCATGGGATCTTTTATCTGAAGCAGATACTCGCCCAAAGTAGGAGCAGTCACATCAACTAAATCCCAGTTGTTAACGTTGCCAGCTTTCAGCTCCTTTAGATAGAAGTTGAAGAGCTTTTTCTTCGCATTTAAATCTCGAGATCTCTTAAATTGATTTGTAAGAATAATCAGCCCACAGAGACGAACCTCGTGTATATCTGAATCGGTAAGTTTTGCGATCTCAGTGAGAGGTAACTCTTTGAAACGTGCAGCGACTTTGCGAGTCTGCGGTACAACAACGCCAATAAAGATATCGCCTTCAGCGTATTCACCGGGGCCGGTCTTAAAGAAGCGTTGCAGCTCGGCGGCTTTCCCAACAGATGCAAGGGCTTTGAGATCTGCAATGACCTGTTTTGCGCTCATATCTAGATTCTATTCGCTATTCTTTTAGTTAAGAACTTTTGGCTTTTCTAATTGGATTATGGGGTAGCGATGTTTGAGGCGATTTTTCTCGGCGCGCTCCAAGGGCTAACCGAATTTCTCCCGATTTCATCCAGTGCGCATATTCGGATCGCTGGAGAGCTATTTGGAACGAACTCCGATCCTGGTGCGACATTCACTGCGATAACTCAAATTGGTACCGAACTTGCCGTACTTATCTATTTCCGCAGAGATATTGTTCGAATAATCAGCGCATGGTTTAGCCAGATTTCCCGCAAAGAATTACAGGCTTCTGAAAAATCAGATGCGCGAACGGGTTGGTTGATAATTCTTGGCACATTACCAATCGTGGCCTTGGGCTATTTCGGTCAAGAGATCATCCGAAATGATTTCCGCTCACTCTGGCTAATTGCTACGACCTTGATTGTTTTCGGAATAATTCTGGGGATCGCTGATAAATATGGAAAGACCGAACGCCAACTGCATCAATTAACTCCTATGCATGGCGTTCTATATGGATTTGCGCAATCACTTGCACTTATTCCAGGCGTTTCTCGTTCTGGTGCAACAATCGCAATGGGTCGATTTATGGGCTACAGCCGCGAAGCAGCGCTGCGTTATTCATTTTTACTAGCGCTCCCTGCAGTCTTCGGCAGCGGACTTTACGAGCTAAAGGGAGCACTTGGCGAGACTGCATCTGAGCGAATCTTTTCACTTCCAGAAACTTTTATGGCGACTGCTGTTGCCTTTGTAATTGGTTACGCAGTAATCGCTTGGTTGTTAAAGTATGTTACGACTAAGAGTTTTGCGCCATTCATTATCTATCGAATCGCTCT
>JAPLBI010000112.1 GCA_026392815.1 Actinomycetota bacterium | reverse complement strand
TGGGGCTTTACCCCATTTCTATGCTTGAACTTATGCCTACCTAGCCCGCTAGTCAAACATCTGGCGGGGATATAGCGGGTTAATTCAAAGCGTTATCAGAATGAGATATTTAGTCGCCGCGGCGAGGAGTTGCCTTCCGGGGCCCGATCGGTTTCAGGTCACCTGAGAGTTAGGCAACGCCAATCGCATCGACGACGAAGATTAGAGTTTCATTTGGTCCAATAGGTCCGCCACCTTGTGCGCCATAACCGAGATCAGGTGGAATGACCAACAAACGTCGTCCGCCTACCTTCATTCCAGGAATACCTTGCTGCCAACCAACGATCACATTTGCCAATGGGAAGGTTGCAGGTGAGCCGCCGTTCCATGAAGATTCAATCAACTGTCCATTTGACCAAGTCATGAGCGTGTAATGCACAGTCATGGTTGAAGTTGGAAGCGCTTCTGCACCAGTACCAACGATTATGTCCTTGGTTACCAAGGTAGTTGGTGGGTTACCAGCAGGAGCTCCAATTGTTGGCGCTTCTCCTTGATTAGTTGTGACTGTTGGCAAGTTATCTGATGAAGCGCTCACTTCTTTTTCTCCACATCCAGTTAGTAAAAGGGTACAAACGGCAAATAGCGCTAAAACTTTCTTCATTACTTCTTTTCTCCTTCACAAATTTCTTGGATTAACTTAAATTCCCCAGAACCAAGTTGTCCTTGATCGCGGTACATCTCAAGCTTGGCGCGGGTATCGGCGATATCAAGGTTGCGCATGGTCAGCTGACCAATGCGATCAACCGGACCAAAAGCGGCATTTTCAGTGCGCTCCATAGATAATTTTTCAGGGTGATAGCTAAGCGCAGGCCCAGTTGTGTTGATGATTGAGAAATCATCGCCGCGACGCAGGCGAATTGTTACTTCACCAGTAACGGCAGATGCCACCCAACGTTGCAATGACTCACGCAACATAAGTGACTGCGGATCTAACCAACGACCTTCATAAAGCAGGCGACCTAAGCGGCGACCTTCTGCGTGATAGTTAGCAATTGTGTCTTCATTGTGAATTGCACTTAGCAAACGCTCGTAGGCGATAAACAAGAGCGCCATACCTGGAGCTTCGTAAATGCCGCGGCTCTTAGCTTCGATGATTCGATTTTCGATCTGATCGGCCATGCCTAGGCCGTGGCGACCACCAATTTCATTAGCGGCCTTCATGAGTTCAACAACGTCACTAAAATCTTTTCCGTTAATTGCAACCGGGCGGCCCTGAACAAATTGAATCTTTACATCTTCAGAGGCAATAGATACAGATGAATCCCAGAACTTAACGCCCATGATTGGATTTACGATCTCAATTGAGACATCTAAGTTTTCTAGATCTTTAGCCTCGTGCGTTGCGCCCAAGATATTGGCATCAGTTGAATAAGCCTTCTCGACGCTATCGCGGTACGGGAAGTTGTGCGCAACTAGCCATTGGGACATTTCTTTACGGCCACCTAGTTCGCGGACAAAGTCAGCATCTAGCCAAGGCTTATAGATTCTTAAATTTGGATTAGCTAACAAACCATAACGATAGAAGCGCTCAATATCGTTGCCTTTATAGGTAGAGCCATCGCCCCAGATTTCAACTGCGTCTTGCAACATCGCACGAACCAACAAGGTGCCGGTTACTGCGCGGCCAAGAGGTGTTGTATTGAAATATTGCTTTCCGCCAGAGCGGATATGGAATGCACCGCAGGCGATTGCAGCAAGGCCCTCTTCAACTAGTGAAGTTTTGCAATCTACGAGTCGTGATATCTCAGCGCCGTACTCTTTTGCGCGAACCGGAACGGTGTCGATATCTGTCTCGTCATATTGTCCGAGATCTGCTGTGTAAGTACATGGAATTGCACCTTTCTCGCGCATCCAGGCAACGGCTACCGAAGTATCGAGGCCGCCGGAGAATGCGATGCCGACTTTTTCGCCGACTGGAAGAGATGCAAGCACTTTAGACATGAGTGTAAGTCTAACGGTTGAGAAGGGCTGCTAGCGCAGGCTTAACTTTCCAGAGCGAGAGCATCTCCTGATAGCGCTTCTCCTCAGATGAATCGGCAACTGCGCCCGTCTTTACTGCGCGAATCATCAAATTTCGTGGGGTGTGCTCTCCCCCGATAAATTCAATTGCTTCCACGCGATAGCCAGATAGCTTCATTATTTGTATCCGTAAGCCATCGGTTACCAAATCGCCCAATCTCTCCTTCATGATTCCGTTCTTGGTAATCATCGACCAAGGTTCAGGTATCTCAACCATTTGAGCTTGAATATCGTGGTGACAGCATGGCGCAACTAATACGAGTTTGGCACCTGTGGTCACAGCCCAGGCAAGAGCATCATCAGTTGCGGTATCGCAGGCGTGAAGTGCAATCGCAACATCAGCGCTCTTAAGAGTCGTCTCTGAAATTTCTTCAGCTCTAAATTCAATCGAATCTGAAATACCTAACTTCTTAGCGATTTCATTATTTCTTGCACGTGCACTTTCGCGAATATCAATACCAATTACCTTGACCGCAATTCCTTCATTTCGCAGGTACTGATGGGCGGCAAAGGTAAGGTAGGAATGACCACAACCGAGATCGACGATGGTTAATGGGCTTTTCTCATCTGGTTTATTTATATGTCCGGCGTCAATTGCCGAATTAAGTGACGGAACCAAAAGTCTAAGAAACTCTTCCACCTGTAAGTATTTATCGTTCTTGCTGGCTTTA
>JAPLBI010000085.1 GCA_026392815.1 Actinomycetota bacterium | reverse complement strand
TTTTGACCCTCTTGCCGGCGCTCTTATTGTTATTTGGCCGCTGGATATTCTGGCCGCGAATTCCAGAAAATGATGGCGATGATCATGTGATGACCGGTTACTGGTCAAAGATTGCAAATTCAATTGCACGCAATCCTCGCAAGGCATGGATTATTACTGGAGTTGTATTACTGGCTTTTGCTAGCGCATCGACAACTTTGAAAGCAGATGGAATTGGCACTGTTGACACCTTTACAGGTAACCCTGAATCTGTTGTTGGTCAGCGCTTATTGGAGAAGCATTTTCCTGGCGGGCAGGGCGATCCAACTCAGATAGTTGTCGCTGCCGATAAAATTGGGGCAGTAACTGCAGCCGTTAAGAACGCACCGGGAGTAACTGAAGTCGTTCCGATGCTCGATGGAATGGCGCTAGATGGCGGGCCAGCCCCCGAAGTAAAAATCGTAAATGGGCGAGCGATACTGAATGTGACCTTAGATAAGGCGCCCGATAGCGTGGAAGCCGGAAACGATATTCCGAAGATTCGCGAAGTAGCTCACGCTGCGGATTCAACATCACTAGTTGGAGGAACAAGTGCTGTCTACTTCGATGTTCGTACAGCGAATAATCGAGATAACCGAACAATAATTCCAATCATCTTGCTGGTGATTACTCTAATTCTGGGAGTATTACTGCGAAGCATTATTAGTGCAGTGGTGCTGCTCGGCACAGTTGTTCTCAGTTACTTTGCAACTCTGGGCGTCTGCGCCTTGGTCTTCAACCATGTCTTTGGATTTGCAGGAGGAGATAACTCATTCCCATTGTTTGCATTTATCTTCTTAGTTGCACTTGGTATTGACTACAACATCTTCCTGATGACGCGCGTGAGAGAAGAGAGCTCGAAGGTAGGAACACGTGCTGGAGTCACTAAGGGAGTTACGGTCACAGGAGCGGTAATCACATCTGCAGGAATTGTTTTAGCAGCAACTTTCGCGGTACTTGGACTATTGCCGCTGGTACCTCTAGCCCAGTTGGGATTCGCAGTCGCATTTGGTGTTCTGCTGGATACCATCATTGTTCGTTCAATCTTGGTACCCGCGTTGGTTCATGAGATTGGTCCGAAAATCTGGTGGCCTTCAAAGCTGCAGAACAAATAACTAGTGCACCTGTTAATTCTGCGATAACCCCGTCATGTATCTGGTTGTAGGTGCGGGCTTAGCTGGAATGAGCGCTGCTATTACCTTGCAGAAGAACGGCGTGGATGTTGTCGTAGTTGAAGCATCAGACCGCGCCGGCGGTCGTGTTGCCAGTGATCAGATCGATGGATTTATTTTAGATCGCGGCTTCCAGTTGATAAATGCAAATTACTCCGAGCTTAAAAAGGGGAAGTACCTAGAGAACGTTTCTTTTGAAGTTGCACCGCGAACCGTTGGAGTATCAAGCGCTGACGGAATTACCAGGCTAGGAGATCCGCGTTCAGCGATGTTCTCAATATTCTCAAGTAAAAGCGGCAGTATTTTTTCGAAGGCAAGTTTTCTTCGGTATTTAACTTCTACCCCCAATGAGTATGAGAGCGTAGAAGAACACCTGCTGCGCACAGGAACATCTGATCTCTACCAGAAAGTTCTAAAGCCCTTTCTGCAGGGCGTCTTCCTCGCCGAACCTTCGCAAGTAAGCGCAGTTATCGGCCGAGAAGTTATTGCCTCATTTATAAATGGAAAGTCAGGTATTCCATCTAAGGGTGTGGGGGAGTTTGCCTCGCGCATGGCCGATCAGATCAAAGACTTAAGGTTGAACACCCAGGTCGAAGAGATAGATAGCGAAGGCGTTGTCACCAATCAAGGAAGAATTAACGCCACTGGAGTAATTCTTGCAACCGACCTAACTACAGCGGGACAGCTATTAGGGGCACAAGAAATTGGCCGTTTAGCCAGCTCTACGACTTGGTATCACTCAACTCCAGTTTCTCCAGTTGATAACGCTGAGCTAATTGTTGATAGCCAAGTGCGCGGACCAGTCGTTAACTCAATTGTTATCTCGAACCTCTCGCGCGCTTACGCACCAAGCGGTCAACATTTGATCTCTTCCACAACTATCAGACATTCATCTGAATCTGAAGTTCGCCGCCACTTAACGCAGATGTGGGGAGTATCAACAGAAGAGTGGAGATTCCTAGCTAAGTACGAGATTAATTCGGCGCTGCCTTTATTTGAGCCAGGATATAAAAAGCGCCAAGCGGTGAAGATTGAAAAGAATATTTATTGTGCGGGAGATTATTTAGAATCACCATCGCAGAACGGTGCTTTGCTTTCTGGTAGAAAAGCGGCAGAACAATTATTGATCGATCAACGCCGTTAAGGCGTTGGTGATATGTGGGTAATCCCAAACAAATCCCGCATCGCTTAAAGCGTTCGGCATAACTTTCTTTGAACCCAGTACTTCGCTGGCAAAACCGCCGAGTGCGATCTTTAGCGCAATTGCGGGTGCTGGAAATAGCGCTGGTCGATTCATGGCACGAGCAAGGGCAGCAGTGAATTCTTGGTTGGTAACAGGGTTAGGCGTTGTCAGGTTTACTGGACCGGCAATTGGGTGTTCGAGTGCAAAGATGATTGCGCGGACTACATCGTGAAGAGTTATCCAAGACCACCACTGCTTACCTGAACCGAGTTTTCCGCCAAGACCAAATCTAAAGAGTGGCAACATGCGACCTAGCGCGCCACCAGTTGGATCAAGAACTAAACCAGTGCGCAGCTTTACAGTGCGAACATCACCGGCAAGGTCGGCAGCGCCTTCCCATTCGCGGCAAACTGCAGCTAAGAAGTCGTTACCTACAGAATCGCTTTCTATAACAGCGCGGTTTCCAGAATCTCCATACCAACCGATTGCACTTGCTGAGATAAAGACCTGTGGCTTAACTTCGGCAACTGCGTTTGCGATTGCAGTTGTTCCTAGCAAACGTGAATTAAGAATCTCTGATTTATATCGTTTGGTCCAGCGCTTATCGCCAACTCCAACGCCAGCTAAGTGAATAACTGCATCCACGCCACGCAGCGCTTCGATATCTACATAGCCTGTCTTTGGATCCCACTGAATTTCATCAGGTGCAACAGTTGCGCGACGAACTAGGCGCTGAACCGTGTGTCCTTCAGATTTCAAATGCCCAACTAGCGCACTTCCGATGAGACCGGATGCGCCAGTAATGGCGATACGTTGTGGAACAGACATCGAAATTTAGAGACCTAGATCTGATTCGAAAGCGCCGCCTTCTAGTCGCTCTTTAAGAGTGACTAGGAAACGAGCAGCATCTGCGCCATCGACAACGCGATGATCGTAGGAAAGTCCAAGGTAGACCATGGAACGAATTGCAATTGTTTCGCCGCCATCTTCACCCTTTACAACCATTGGACGCTTAACAACTGCGCCAAGACCAAGGATTGCAACCTGTGGC
>JAPLBI010000099.1 GCA_026392815.1 Actinomycetota bacterium | reverse complement strand
TGGTGCTGATTTACTTGTATTGGTCTCCGATGTTGATGCTTTGTATGACGCCCCACCTTCACAAGCCGGCGCTAAAGCAATCTCATTTGTCGATCACATCGCAGATATTGAAAACTTTGATATTGGCGGTGCAGGTTCTGCCGGCGTTGGTAGCGGGGGAATGGTTACCAAGATTGAAGCCGCTCGCATCTCAACAGGTACGGGAACTCCAATGTTGCTCACATCTCTAACTAATGCAGCAACTGCACTAGCTGGCGCTGAAGTCGGAACCTTCTTTGCATCTCACGGAACGCGTTCTACATCGCGCCTGCTCTGGTTGGCACATGCCTCAACTCCGCGCGGTCGTTTAATTCTTGATGCCGGCGCGGTAAGAGCAATTCTCGAAAGAGGAGTTTCTCTACTTCCTGCAGGTGTTACTGCAGTTGAAGGCGAATTCATCGCCGGGGATACCGTCGAACTAATGAGCGCAGATAAGAAAGTTATTGCACGTGGACTTGTGGCATTTGATTCGCATGAAATCCCACAGATGCTGGGTCGCTCCACTAAAGAGCTTGCGGCAACTTTGGGCGCAGAATATGAGCGCGAGTTAGTTCACCGCGATGATTTAGTACTCCTCGGATAAATAGAAACCGATAAACTTTTCCAATGGATGCTGTCGAGATAGTTTCAGGGTTAGCGCTTAAAGCGCGTACCGCTGCACGCACTCTTTCGACAGCAACCGGTGCCGAACGCAAGGCCGCCCTATATGCAATTGCCGCCGCAATCGAATCTCGCAGCGCTGAAATTCTTAAGGCCAACGCTGAAGATATTGCGCGAGCAAAAGCTGAAGATATGCATCCTCAGATGCAAGACCGTTTACTTCTTACCGAATCTCGAGTTGCCGGAATGGCTAATGGCGCGCGATTAGTTGCAGACCTTCGAGATCCACTTGGACAAGTGTTGCGCCAATCGACTTTGCCAAATGGTTTGGACCTAAAGCAGATTTCTGTTCCATTCGGCGTTATCGGTATGGTCTATGAAGCGCGCCCAAACGTGACAGTTGATGCTGCAGTTATATTGCTAATGTCCGGCAACGCAGCGCTCTTGCGTGGTTCTTCAACCGCAGCGGCAAGCAACCAAGTTCTCGTGACCGTTATCCGTGATGCGCTAGCCACAACCAAAATTTCACCAGAGGTGATCCAGTTGGTTCCATCTGAAGACCGTGCAACTGTTAAGGCTCTGCTTAACGCCCGTGGCAAAGTCGATCTAGTTATCCCTCGCGGAAGCGCAGCGCTTATCCGCATGGTGGTCGATGAATCAACTGTTCCAACTATTGAAACCGGCGCTGGTGTTTGCCATGTCTACGTCGATGAATTTGCTGATATTGAAAAGGCGCTGCCGATCTTAATTAACTCAAAGACTCACCGCCCAAGTGTTTGCAATGCTGCTGAGACTTTATTGGTCCATCGCGCGATCGCACCAATCTTCTTACCGATGGCGCTTAAGGCGCTTTCTGATGCGGGCGTTATCTTGCACGCTGATACAACTGCCCAAAAGGTGGCAGAAAAGTTTGGTATTTCCGCAACAGCTGCAACAGATGAGAATTGGTGCACTGAATACGGAATTCTTGAAATGAATGTTGGCGTTGTTGACTCAGTCGATGCAGCAGCAGATCACATTGCAAAGTACGGCACTAATCACACCGAAGCGATCGTGACTGAAAAGAGAGAGAATGCTGATCGCTTTATCGCACTTGC
>JAPLBI010000054.1 GCA_026392815.1 Actinomycetota bacterium | reverse complement strand
GAAGCACTTGAAGAACAAGTCGTTCTGCTTCGCTTACTTGGCGATGCCAATGACACCGTTAAGGTGCGAATCGGCGGCGAACAAAGTGAGAGCAATTTACGTCAAACTTCACTTGTCACAGTTGGTTACGGCGCAGCTGAATCTCCAGTTGGGGCGCTCGGTATTCTTGGGCCAACGCGTATGGATTACGCAGGTTCGATGGCGGCGGTCTCTGCAGTTGCTCGTTATGTTGGGCGCTACATTTCGGAAGGCCCACAATAAATGGCTGATCTTTACCAAACGCTCGGCGTTGATCGCGGCGCTAGTTCAGATGAGATTAAGAAGGCTTATCGCAAGATTGCGCGCGAGCTGCATCCCGATGTAAATCCAGATCCTGCAGTGCAAGATAAATTTAAAGAAGTAACTGCCGCTTATGAAGTTTTAAGTGATCCGCAGAAACGCCAGTCATATGACATGGGTGGTTCTGGTTTCGGTGGTGGCTTCGGCGGCGGCGGATTTAGCGACATCATGGATGCCTTCTTCGGTGGCGGAGGAAATCGCGGACCACGTCCACGTATGCGCCAAGGACAAGATGCCTTAATTCGCGTTGAAGTTGATTTAAATGAAGCCTGCTTTGGAACCGAGCGCGATATCTCAGTTGAAAGCGCGGTTGCATGTACCAAGTGCAACGGACAAGGTTCTGCTGATGCTTCAGCGCCTGCGATGTGTCAGGTCTGTAGAGGTCGCGGTGAAACTCAACAAGTTCAGCGTTCCTTCTTAGGACAAGTTATGACTTCGCGTCCATGTTCTGCATGTCAGGGCTTTGGCAGCGTTATTCAAAATCCTTGCCGTGAATGCGCTGGCGATGGCCGCGTGCGTGCTCGTCAAAATATCAACGTCAAGATTCCAGCAGGTGTTGAAACCGGTAACCGTATTCAACTTGCTGGTCGCGGTGAAGTCGGCGCTGGTGGCGGGCCTGCAGGAGATCTCTACGTTGAAATCGTTGAAGCAGAACACCCATTCTTGATTCGCGATGGCCATAACCTGCACGTTGCTATTGAAGTCTCATTTGCAGCAGCTTCTCTTGGTACCAAAGTTAAAGTGGAATGTTTAGATGGCGAGATCGAAGTAGAAGTTCGCGCCGGAACCCAGAGCGGGGCAACGATCCCTGTGCGCGGCAAAGGTATGACTCGTCTGCGCGCTGCAACCCGTGGAGATTTAATTGTTCACGTTGAGGTGCAAACTCCACATAAGTTAAATCGCGAACAAGAAGAGCTGCTCCGTAAATTTGCAGCAGCACGTGGTGAGAAGCCAGGCGATGTAAAGATCAAGGGGCTTGAGCAAGGTTTCTTTAGCAAATTTAGAGATGCCTTCGGTCGCTAATGCTTAGCCTCTTCTTCGTCGCCGATCTTCCTACGACTGTAGGAAGTACTTACCAATTCGGGGGAGATGAAGCAGCGCATGCAATTCGCGTGCTTCGAACCCAAGTTGGAGATTCACTTGCCCTATCTAGCGGTCAAGGTGGCTGGTCGGTTGTAAAGGTATTAACTGTTGGCAAGAAAGATATGACGGTGCAGGTCTTATCAACCGGGTTTGAAGATAAGTTGCCCGTTGAACTACACGTCGCACAGGCGCTCACTAAAGGTGATCGCATCAAAGAGTCTATAGAGTTAAACACTGCAGGCGGCGCCGATGTGATTCTGCTGTGGGCTGCGGCGCGTTCGATCGGCAAAGGTTCTTCAGATCTAATGCAGAAGTTAGCCACCACTGCGCGCGAGGCAAGTAAACAAACGCGTCGTAATCGAATTCCCTTTGTTATGGGCGTATTAGATGCCGCAAAGATTGCTGCAGAAATTCCAAATTATGATCTAGTAATTGTTTTGCACGAAGGCGCACAACGTAAATTCACTGAAGTCATTACACCGGGCGCTCAGAAAGTTCTAGTCATCATCGGCCCAGAAGGTGGGCTAACCGATGAAGAAGTCGCGCTCTTTACCAAAGCGGGTGCGCAAGTTGCGTTACTAGGGCGCCCAATATTTCGTTCCGCTCATGCCGGAATGGCTGCGTTATCAGGCTTAAACGCTGCTTTGAGAATTTGGTAAAGGTATAGTCGCACTTATGGCACTTGATCCAAATTGCATCTTCTGCAAAATTATTGAAGGACAGATTCCAGCAGAGATTGTTTATCGCAGCGAGAACGTTGTTGGATTTAACGATTTAAATCCGCAGGCACCAACTCATGTGCTGCTAATTCCGACGGTGCATACTGAAAACGCTGCAGGTCTTGCCAAGATGTCACCAACAATTACCGCAGACCTTTTCACCGCAGCCGCCCATATCGCCGCCGAGCGCGAGCTAGATGGCTACCGCACCGTCTTTAACACCGGCGCAGACGCTGGGCAGACCGTATTTCACGCTCATTTACATTTGCTGGGCGGGCGTGGGCTCGCTTGGCCACCCGGTTAAAAGTAGTATCAGCGATATATGGAACGCACTTTAATAACCGTCCCACCAGCGATTCCGATGGTCTCACTCATCGGAGCAAACGATGCCAACTTACGAGCGATCGAAGCGGCTTTCCCAAGCGTTAACATCACAGTTCGCAGCAACGAGATCACTCTGCGCGGACCACATATCGATTGCCTAGCAATTGAAAAGTTATTCGCTGAGATGTCCTTGGTTATTCGCTCGGGTCAATCATTAACAGTTGATGCTGTTGCGCGCAGTATCGCAATGCTCGGCCAAGAACCTGCCGAAAGCCCAGCCGAAGTCTTATCTTTAAATATCGTCTCTAACCGCGGTCGCACCATCAGACCAAAGACCGCAAATCAGAAACACTATGTTGATGCGATCGAAGATAACACCATCACCTTTGGAATTGGCCCTGCCGGTACCGGTAAGACTTATCTAGCAATGGCTAAGGCAGTTGCTGCTTTGCAAGCCAAAAAGGTAAATCGAATTGTCTTAACACGCCCCGCAGTTGAAGCCGGCGAAAGTTTAGGTTTTCTACCTGGCACCTTAAGCGAGAAGATCGATCCATATCTGCGCCCGTTATTTGATGCGCTGCATGACATGATCGATGTTGATTCGATTCCGCGCTTGATTCAGACCGGGGTTATTGAGGTAGCGCCACTTGCTTACATGCGCGGCCGTACCTTAAATGATTCATTTATCATCTTGGATGAAGCGCAGAACACAACACCTGAACAGATGAAGATGTTCTTAACTCGCTTAGGTTTTGGTTCAAAGATGGTGGTTACAGGCGATGTCACACAGATTGATCTTCCAAATGGAGCAAAGTCAGGGCTTCGCGTAATCACCGATATCTTGCAAGATATTGATGACATCGCATTTATGGAGCTAACCGCAGAAGATGTGGTTCGCCACCGCTTGATCGGCGATATCGTCAAGGCTTACGAGAAATTTGATGTGGCAAAGGCTGCACCTCGTAATATCCGAAACTCCTAATTTAAATTCACTTATGACTATAGAAATCACCAACAAATCTGGCGAACTCGTGCCCGCAGATCAAGTGCGTGCCCTGTTGACCAAGAGCCTGGCGCAGTTGAAGCTAAACCCAGAATGCGAAGTTAACTTGGTTTTTGTAGATGAGAACGAGATGACTGAACTTCATATCAAGTGGATGGATGAGTCCGGTCCTACCGATGTTCTCTCATTTCCTATGGATATGCCCGAGAACCCAAACGATGCGGTGACTCTAGGAGATATTGTGATTGCACCTACTGTGGCTGCGCGCCAGGCAGCAACTGCCGGACACTCTTTCGAACACGAGGTTTATATATTGGCAGCACATGGCTTGCTCCATATCTTGGGATACGACCATGCCAATAAGGAAGATGAAAAAGTTATGTTCGCCCTACAAGAAGATCTAGTTAAGAATTGGCAGGCAAGTGCATGAATGTTGTAAATATCAGCGCCATTGTTGCTCTTATTGCATTTGCGGGCTTTTTAGCCGCATCTGAATCAGCGCTGACCTCTATTTCTCGTATCTTGATTGAAGAACTAGAAAGCAAGCGCGGGGGACACCTTCTAAAGAAGTACTCCCAGCAACCATCACGTTATTTAAATGTTCTGTTGCTGGTCCGCAAGATCTGCGAATTTACTGCAGCCGCGCTATTAGCGGTTGCTCTGTTGCGCGAATATTCATCTGCGCAGGCGATGATCGCAACTGTTGTCATCATGGTTGTGCTCTCATACGTAGTCGTAGGCGTTGGTCCGCGCACCTTGGGTCGCCAGCATCCACATAAATGGGCGCGCGCTGGTATTTCAGTGGCGTACTTCTTGGCATTTATCTTGGGTCCAGTAACCAACTTGCTCATCGCAATCGGTAATGCGCTTACTCCTGGAAAGGGTTTTCGCAGCGGTCCCTTTACCAATGAAGCAGAACTTCGCGATCTAGTAGATCAAGCGCACGAGCGTGGCTTAGTGGAATCAGATGAACACGAGATGATCCACTCTGTATTCGAACTCGGCGATACCTTGGTGCGCGAGCTAATGGTTCACCGCACAGATATGGTCTGGATCGAAGGCGATAAGACTCTCCGCCAAGCGTTATCACTGGCACTTCGCAGCGGTTATTCACGTGTTCCTGTCGTCGGTGAAAACCTCGACAAGATTATTGGCATTGCCTACGTTAAAGATTTAGCAAAGCGCGCACTCGATCACCATGATGCTGAGACAACTGAAAAAGTTGAACAACATATGCGCCCTGCAGTGTTTGTTCCGGAGATTAAGATCGCTGCAGAACTGCTGAAAGAGATGCAGCGCGATCAGATCCACTTAGCGATAGTCGTTGACGAATATGGCGGAACTGCTGGAATTATCACAATCGAAGATATTATCGAAGAGATCGTTGGCGAGATTACCGACGAATTCGATGATGGCGTAGAAGCATTTACCTGGATCAATGAAGATAAAGCGCGCGCTAAGGCAACGCTGCATATTGAAGATCTAGCCGATGAGTTAAAGATTGAGATCGATAAAGAAGACTTTGAAGATGTCGACACTATTGGTGGCTTGATGGCGCAGAAGCTCGGGCGCGTTCCAATCGCTGGCAGCACGATCTCTATGCTGGGTTGGTCGATTACATCAGAGCGCCCGGTTGGTCGTCGTCGTAAAATAAGTTCGGTAATAATTGAGCGAGTTAAAGATGGCGAGGTTGATGAGCATGAGTAATTCAGATTCAGCTAACCTCTTTGAAAACCTAGAGGATCAAAAGTTAGCAACCCTTGCTATGTCAACCTTGGCACGTTCTGGCGCTAAACAAGCAGCAGCTCTGCGCGATACAACAGGGCGTACCTATGTTGCAATCAATGTGGAATCTCCTGAGTTAAGCCTTGATGCAGTCGAAGCGGTATTTGTTGTCGCTCTGGCATCACAGATTTCAGGAATTGAAGGCGTTGTATATGCAGGTTTGCCCGGCGCCAAAGTTACGGTTATTAAGCAACACTCTGCGCATGCAACGCTCTTTCATATCGATGCAAATGGAAGTGTGACAAGGGCGTAAGATAGCCCAATGCGTATTGTTCGCTTCTCACCAGGTCCTGAATCAGGTTTAGGTACCGACCCGCTCTTTGGCATCCTCGAAGAAGATAACCAGATCAGCGTTATATCGGGAGATCCGATCTATCACGGGGTCACCAAGACTGCGGCAAAAGTTGAGCTAACTAAGGTGCGCCTGCTTGCCCCAGTAATTCCGCGCAGCAAGATCGTTGCAGTTGGAAAGAACTATGCCGATCATGCAAAAGAGATGGGCTCAGAAGTTCCCAAAGAACCAATCATCTTTCTAAAACCAAATACTTCAGTAATCGGTCCAGGAGACACAATTGTCTGGCCCGCTATGGCGCCAACGATCGATTATGAAGCAGAGCTAGCAGTTGTTATCGGCCGCGTCTGTAAAGATGTTCCAAAAGAGCGCGTCCATGAAGTCATCTTTGGTTACACCTTGGCTAATGACATCACTTGTCGCGAGCTACAGAAGAGCGATGGCCAATGGGCGCGTGCTAAAGGCTTTGATACCTTCTGCCCAATCGGTCCTTGGATTGAAACTGATTTCGTTCCGGGCACGCAAAGAATTTTCTCTAAGGTAAATGATGAGATCCGCCAGGATGCAACCCTTGATCAGATGATCTTTAGCGTCAGTGACATTGTGGTCTTTGTTTCACAGATCATGACCCTTTTGCCAGGTGATGTAATCATTACTGGAACCCCAGCAGGAATTGGACCGCTCATTGAGCGCGGCAACGTCGTTGTCGGAATCGATGGACTTGGCCAACTAACAAATAAGGTGAGTGCAAAACCGTGAGCCAGAAAAAAGTAAAAGTACGTTTCGCACCTTCACCAACTGGCGACCTACACGTTGGAAATATCCGCACCGCCCTCTTTGATTGGGCTTACGCCCGCCACACTGGCGGCACATTCTTGTTCCGCATCGAAGATACCGATACAACTCGCGTTACCGATGAATATATCCAAGCGGCAATCGATACCTTGAAATGGCTCGGCTTGAATTGGGATGAGGGCCCAGAAGTCGGTGGTGAAAACGGTCCTTACCTACAATCACAGCGTTTAGATATCTACGCACATTGGGCAGAAAAGTTTTTAGATCAGAAAGATGCTTACCACTGTTACTGCTCACCAGATGAGTTAGAGGCGGTACGCGAAGCACAACGCGCTGCCAATGTGGCACCTGGTTACAACGGCCACTGCCGCGAGTTAACTGCTGATCAAGTAGCAGCCTATAAAGCGCAGGGACGTGGCGCAGTTGTCCGTATGCGCATGCCTGATGGAACAACCACATTTACCGATGAGATCCGTGGTGAAGTTACCTTCGATCACAAATTCGTACCTGACTTTGTTCTAGTTCGCGCCGATGGTTCACCGCTCTATACGCTGGCAGTTGCAGTCGATGATGTTTTGATGAAGGTTACTCACGTACTGCGCGGCGAAGATCTTCTCTCTTCAACGCCTCGTCAGATCCGCGTTTATCAGGCGATGGGCGTTGCTATTGAAGATTACCCAGTCTTTGCCCACTTGCCATTCGTTATGGGCCAAGACAATGCCAAGCTTGTGAAGCATCCATTTCTTGGTATCGCGAACAAGGTTATTTGCCAGAGGCAATCTGTAATTACTTAGCGCTACTGGGTTGGTCACCTGGCGATGACCGTGAAAATATCACGATGGCTGAGCTCTGTGAGATGTTTACCGTAGATAAAGTTCATTCTTCGCCTGCCCGCTTTGATATGAAGAAGTTAGAAGCAATAAATGGCGACAAGATTCGCGCTCTGACTTTAGATGAATTCCTAAAGTGGTCACTGCCATTCCTAACTAAGGCAAACGTCATCACCGGAAGCGATTCTGAGATAGCACTTGTTAAGCAAGCGCTACCGCTAATTCAAGAGCGCATCGTTAAATTAGATGAAGTCCCTGCAATGTTGCGCTTCCTCTTTGTGAAAGATTTCAAAGTCGAAGAAGCATCTCTTCCTAAGGTGACCGATAGCGCATCAAAGGATGTTCTCAAGCGTTCACTGGCTGAGTTAACGCCGCTGATAACTTGGAACCACGAAAGCATTGAAGCCGCACTTCGCACATCTCTAATTGAAGAGCTGGGGCTTAAGCCACGCATTGCATTCGGCGCAGTTCGCATTGCAACAACCGGCAGCACCATTTCACCACCGCTCTTTGAGTCAATGGAGTTGCTCGGAAAAGATGCGTCGTTGGCTCGTATTTCAGCGGCGATAGCGCTTTAAGTTTTGGGGTATTCTTACCCCTGTTGTAATGGGGTATGGGGTAATTGGCAGCCCTGCTGATTCTGGTTCAGTAAGTCTAGGTTCGAGTCCTGGTACCCCAGCGCAGTACCCAAGCACGATCAGCAATACAAGCAGTAAAAATGTACTAGGGCCCCGTCGTCTAGCGGCCTAGGACTCTGGCTTCTCAAGTCAGCTACGAGGGTTCGAATCCCTTCGGGGCTACCAACTGTGACTGCCTAGGCCACCATCGAAGTCGTAAGTACTTCCGGTGGCCCAGGCATTTGCATCAGAAAATAAAAATTCAGTAACTCCAACAACTTCACTTGCGGTCGCATAACGCGCCAAAGGTGTCGCAGCCTTCCAAGCAGCAACGCCTTCTGGCCAGGCCTGATCAATTCCGTCGCGACCAATTAAACCTAATCGCAATCCAAGTACACGCATCGGTGCATGTGAGCGAGATGCTGAACGCGTTAAGACATCTAACGCCGCCTTACTTGCGCCATAAATTTCATGGCCAGCGCGTGGGTTAAGAGCCTCAACTGAAGAGATATTCAAAACTACTTTTACTCCAGATTTCGCTGCTTCATCGATAATCTCTTTCGGTGCATCAACGTTGATGCGCATCATAAGTTCGATCTCTGCGCGCGCAGCAGTTGCTGGATCAAGAATCGCTTGGTTGGCCGCGTTATTGATTACATAATCGAGCTTTCCGGCACGCGCCAACGCTTCTTGAACAAGTGAGATTCCGGATTTGGTAACAGAGAGATCTTCGGCAATGACATGTAAATTTGGACGGGCATGGATCTCGCCGGTATTTACTTGCGCGCAGACGGTGAAGCCAAGTTCTAGAAAGCGATCTACATAGGCGCGCCCGATTAATCCAGATGCCCCGGTGATTAGGATGCTATTGCCAGCAAAGGTCATCGCAGTGGGTCCAACGCTTTTACTCGTTCATTTACTCGCTTAATCAAATCTGTTAAATCGATCTTGGTGCTGGTGCGGCTTGCAACAACTTGGTCTCCTGCAACCCAGACATCTGTGACATCGCCGCGACCGGCTGCAAAGACCAGGAGCGCATTTACATCATGCACTGGCGTTAAATGCGCGGCGTGTAGATCGATGGCTATTAGATCTGCCTCTTTACCGATCTCGATACTTCCCACTCGGTCGGCTAGACCTACCGCGTGTGCTGCTTCGATAGTTGCAGCGCGCACAATAGAAGTTAGATCAACATCGGCAGGGGATTGGCGCAGTGCAACTACATGGGCTGCCATACGCATAACTGAGAACATATCTAGATCATTCGATGAAGAACAGGAATCGGTGCCAAGTCCAACTTTGATGCCGGCTTTACGCATATCGTTAAAGCGCGCAAGGCCTGAACCAAGTTTTAAATTACTGCCTGGGCAATGGCCAACTGATGTGCCTTTACTTGCCGCAAT
>JAPLBI010000103.1:1499-2158 GCA_026392815.1 Actinomycetota bacterium | reverse complement strand
AAACCAAAAGTGGATTTTGGCTATCTCCGAAATTCTTTCCAGTCTCTTTCTCTAATTCAGTTAAAGACTCTAGGAGCTCATCGGTCAACGTTGCCGGAAATTGGCCGGTTGATAGGTATTGGCGACAAGCATCGGTTGTGATCGTGAAGCCCGGTGGCACAGGAAGCCCGATCTGCACCATTTCGGCAAGGTTTGCTCCTTTTCCACCTAACAAATCCTTCTGCGATTTATCGCCAACTTTGAAGTTCTGAAGTAATTTACCCATATATCTTCTTCTCCTGAACAAGCGGCCGGCGGCTAGAGGAACAATTCCCATATGGAAACCTCTTGGAAAATCATATAGGATTCGAGTCTTAGAAAGGGAGAGGTTTTGTCGAAAAAGAATGTAAAGCGCCAGATTCCCAAAATCAGTGAATTAGCGCCGCTATTGAAGTTCGCGCTGCCATCTTTGCCATCTCGAAAGAAGCGGTTAGCGAAAGCGATAACTATTTGGGATCTACGCACCATCGCCAAACGCCGCACCCCAACCGGACCCTTTGATTACACCGATGGCTCTGCCGAATCCGAACTTACGTTAGATCGCGCTCGTCGTGCATTTTTAGATTTGGAATTTCGTCCCAACATTTTGCAAGATGTTTCACAGGCTTCACTCGAATGTG
>JAPLBI010000103.1:0-1460 GCA_026392815.1 Actinomycetota bacterium | reverse complement strand
TGCATACCGAAGGCGAACTTGCCGGTGCGCGCGCTGCGGCTAAATTTGGAATTCCATTTTCACTTTCGACACTTGGTACCACGACAATCGAAGACGTTGTTGCGGCAGCTCCGGGCGGAACAAATTGGTTCCAGCTTTATATGTGGAAGGACCGCGATGCCAGCATGGAGCTTGTCCGTCGCGCCCAAGATGCCGGCGTTAAGAATTTGATGCTTACCGTAGATGTGCCAGTTGCAGGCGCCCGCCTGCGCGATGTGCGCAATGGGCTCACCGTTCCACCGCGCCTAACTGCCAAGACGTTAATCGATGCTATGCCACGTCCAGAATGGTGGATTAACTTTCTAACAACACCTGCCATCACCTTTGCCACTATGAAGAATTGGAAAGGCACAGTTGCTGAACTTCTAGATTTTATGTTCGACCCAACTATGACCTTTGAAGATCTCAAATGGATCCGCAAACAATGGGATGGTCAACTAACGATTAAAGGAATTCAGACTGTTGAGGATGCCAAAAAGGCAGCGAAATACGGGGCTGATGCGATTATTTTATCTAACCACGGTGGTCGCCAATTAGATCGCGCACCAGTGCCTTTACATCTCTTAGTAGATGTTAAGAAAGAGTTGAAGAAAGACCTCGAAGTACATCTTGATACCGGAATTATGCACGGAGCCGATATTTTGGCTGCGATCGCCCTTGGCGCCGATTTCACCTATATAGGACGTGCTTATCTATACGGCTTAATGGCTGGTGGCCAAGAAGGCGTAGAACGCGCACTGACTATTTTGCGCGGTGAGATGATCCGCAATATGAAGTTGCTTGGCGTTAACTCACTTGAAGAGCTTGAACCAAAACATGTCCGTCTCTTGCCAACTCATGCCGGACTTGGCTCACTACCTGGAGGAAATAAATGAAGATCGCACGTATCGGAGCCGCAGGTAGCGAAAAGCCAGTTGTTGTAGATGGTGATCAAGCAATTGATGTCAGCTCACTCGTAAGCGACTGGAACCGTACTGAACTGGAAAACGGTGGTTACGAGAAAGTTGCGAAGGCAGATCTTTCAACTCTTCCCCGCACTCCCCTTGCTGGAGTTCGTTACGGATCGCCCGTTGCGCGTCCAACAAAAGTTATCTGCGTTGGCCTGAACTACATCGGCCACATCGCCGAAACTGGTGCAGATACTCCTAAAGAACCAGTAATTTTCATGAAGGCGCCTGATTCAGTTATCGGACCAAACGATGACATCGTGATCCCGCCAAATAGCACTGCAACTGATTACGAAGTAGAACTCGCCATTGTTATCGGAAAGCGCGCGCTTTACTTGGATTCTCCCAAAGATTCAGCAGCTCACATCTTGGGTTACACCATTTCGCAAGATGTTTCAGAGCGCCACTGGCAGATCGAACGATCTGGTCAATGGGTAAAGGGAAAATCATTTCCAACATTTAATCCAATTGGTC
>JAPLBI010000003.1 GCA_026392815.1 Actinomycetota bacterium | reverse complement strand
CGCTGACACAGATGAAATCTTGGCGATCACATCCGCCGGCACTGTTATGCGCACACCAGCTGCTGAGGTCCGCCAGACCGGCCGCGATTCAATGGGTGTTCGCTTGGTAAACCTCGATGAAGGCGTATCTCTGGTCTCTGTTACACAGAACCAGGAAGATGAGATTTCAGCGAAATAACGCTACGCTCTGCCTTCTGCGCTAAGGCGTGCGTTTTGGTCTCTTGAAGAAGTTCAAGTAACCTAGCGCTTCTGCATTAAAGAGCAATCTTTCTTGCGGGCCCATAGCTCAGCCTGGTTAGAGCGCTTCCCTGATAAGGAAGAGGTCGGTGGTTCAAGTCCACCTGGGCCCACCCGTTCTAACACGGGGACCTAGCTCAATTGGTAGAGCACCGCCTTTGCAAGGCGGGGGTTAGGGGTTCGATTCCCCTGGTCTCCACAAACTTTCCCTAATTCACTAACCCAGCAACTCCGCAAATCGATAGTAAATCGGAATTCCCAAAATCAAGTTAAATGGAAATGTAATTCCAATACTCGACATCAACGCAATTGTTTTACTTGCCTGCGGCAGAGCAACTGAAACTGCAGCAGGTGCCGCAATATAAGAAGCGCTCGCAGATAGAACACCAAGCATTGTCGCACCACCAACACTTAAACCAATTAACGAGCCCACACCAACACCAATAGCGCCACTGAGAATTGGGAAGAGAACCGCGAATATAACTAAAGGTCTTCCGACAGATTTAATCTCTGCAAAACTGCTGCCTGCAAGATAACCAAGATGAATAAGAAATAAAACAAGGAATCCACTCAATAGGTCTACAAAGAATGGGCTGACTTTTTCATAACCCTGATTACTTGTAATAAAGCCGATAGCCAAACCACCGATCAGCAGCAACACTGTCTTTCCCAGCAAGACTTCTCGCATAGTTTCAGCCCAACCAACTTTTGTGGTTAGCGAACGAGAAGCAAGGAAAATTCCCACGATCAAGCCAGGGATCTCCATTATCGTCAACAACGCCGGAGCAAATCCTTCAACAAAAATCGAATTACTTTCCAAGAAAAGAATTGCTGCAGAGAAAGTAACAAGCGATGTAGACCCGTAGTGAGCGGCGATTGAGCCGCGATCAACGTTATTCAATCCGCGCGCGGCTTTAAGCAGACCGAAAGCTAAAAGTGGAATCAAAACACCACAAGCCAAAGTCGCAAGCGCTGGAAGCACCAAATCTGAAAAAGGTGTTGATTTAAGTGAATGCCCACCCTTTAATCCGATGCCGAAAAGAAGGTAGATAGAGAGAAATTGGTAGATCGCCTCTGGCACTCGAACATCGCTCTTTATGCGAGAAGCGGCGAAACCAAAGATAAAACCCAAAACACCCACAGAAGTGAGATTTGCCTGCGCAATTGACCAACTACTCATGATTACCTCCAGGCAGTACTATACATGAAATAGAATTCATGAGTCAATTATCAGGTATAATTCAGACATGAAGAAAAGTGACTCCGTGCCGAAATGGACCTTTCTAAGTAACCACGGCCATGTGCTCGTTCACTTACATAACCACCCAGATTCACGGGTCCGCGATATCGCAGAATTTGTTGGCATAACCGAGGCACAGAAACCAATTGGCTTGCTCTTAAAAATCTTCACTGAAAAATGAACACACCAGATCATCCATATTGGGGCGCTAAAGCGGTCTTAACAACCAAACATGGAAAAGGTTTGCAGATAGCACCCGCTTTTTTGAAGCATCTAAATATGCAAGTTGAAGAGTTTAATCTAGACACAGACCAATTAGGCACGTTCAGCGGCGAGATCGAGAGAATAGGAACTGCACGTGAGGCGGTAATTAAAAAAGCAGAACTCGGGATTTCCATTAGCGGATCACCAATCGGAATTGCCTCTGAAGGCAGCATCGGGGTCGACCCCTTCATTCCTTTCATTAACTCTGATATCGAATTAATGGCGCTGGTTGATCGAGAGCGATCACTAACAATTATCGAGAGCTTAAGATCAACCGAGATTATTGCCCACACACTAAAAATCTCTAAAGAGACCCAATTAGATAACTTTCTTTTAAAGGCAGATTTTCCTAACCACAACTTGATTGTTCGTTCTGAAGACAAACCTGTCTCCTTCTGCGTAAAAGGAATAAACAATAAAAAAGATTTAGATCAAGCCATTATTGATGGATTTAAGGATTTTCCGGAACTTGTAATAGAAAATGACCTACGCGCACATTGCTCGCCATCGCGCCAGAAAAATATTTCTGCACTCGCTGAAAAGTTCGCTCTTCGACTTTCTCATCTCTGCCCCGAATGCCAGTCACCCGGTTGGGGAGTTATTAGCTATAAAAAGGGCTTGCCTTGCCAAGAATGTGGCGAGATTTCCGAAGAAGCCCTAGCCCAAGAAATTCAAGGTTGTGGCCGTTGTGAATTCACCCAAGTTGGAAAAACTCTCGCCGAAAACTTCTAATTTTATAACTGCGTGATCTTGCCGTAATCTAGCCTAATGACTTCTACAGCGACCTTACATACAACACTCGGCGACATCGTTATCGAGCTTTATCCAAACCACGCCCCAAAGACAGTGGCCAACTTCGTTGAACTAGCAACTGGTGCGAAAGAGTGGACTGATCCACGCGATGGCAAGAAGACAACTGCAAAGTTGTATGACGGAACAGTTTTTCACCGCGTAATCTCAGGATTCATGATCCAAGGCGGAGATCCACTTGGAAAAGGATTCGGCGGACCGGGATACCAATTCGCTGACGAATTCCATGGCGAACTTCAATTTGATGCGCCTTACATTCTTGCAATGGCTAACTCAGGCCCAGGAACAAACGGTTCACAGTTCTTCATCACTGTTGCACCAACAACTTGGTTAAACCGCAAACACACCATCTTCGGAGCAGTTAAAGATGCTGCTTCACAGGCTGTTGTAGAGAAAATCGGTTCAACTCCAACAGGTGCACAAGATGTTCCTGTTACACCAGTTGTAATCAATAGCGTCACAATCGCTTAACTTTTAACCATGTATCAAATGAAGCGTTCTGCAACGCTCTCATTAATCACGGTAATTTCAGCTGCGTACTTAGTTAATCTGGTTTACCCAGAGTTCTACGATTACACAGCCCTATTCAGACCATTTGTAGACTCTGGTGAATACTGGCGACTCTTTACCGTAGCTCTTGTTCACGGCGGACTTACACACTTATTTTTTAATATGTTCTCGCTTCTTGTTCTAGGAAATCCCATCGAGGCTGCACTTGGCAAAACACGTTTTCTTGTAATTTTCTTTACATCGCTTTTAACCGGATCCCTAGCTTCGATCTACCTAACAAACGATCTCCACGTATCGGTTGGCGCATCAGGTGCGGTCTTCGGTTTATTCGGCGCCTTCATAGCCATGCGCAATCGCATCAACGACGGAGTACGCGATATCTATGTAATCGTCGGACTTAACTTCGTATTCGGCTTCATCCTGGGCGGCGTCGACTGGCGCGCCCACCTTGGAGGCCTTGTCGGGGGCTACCTAACTACCGCGGTATTGCTTCGAATTACACGCGTGTAATTCCTCCACACCTGTGGATGCGGCCTGTGGATATCTTTTCGAACGTGAAACTAAGGATTCCGAAGCGCAAGGACTGTAAAAGGCTTTTCCCCAGTCCTTAGCAAGGAATCCTTAGTTCTTAAGATTTCTAAGCAACACCTGAGCTACATCCAATACTTCTACATCGCTTTGCCGCGCAACCATTCCATCGCCAACCATCACGCGACAGAACGGACATGCAACTGCAACTTCATCGACGCCGGTTGAAATCGCTTCATCAACGCGATTTAAATTAATACGCGTTCCAATTTTCTCTTCCATCCACATACGTCCACCGCCACCACCGCAGCAGAATGAACGTTCTTGATTACGTGGCATTTCAGTAATGTCGCAACCAGAAGCTTCAAGTAATTCACGTGGCGGTGCATAGATCTGATTGTGACGACCCAAGTAACAAGGATCGTGATAAGTAAGTTTCTGTTCGCTCTTATGCGGACTTGGCTTTAAACGCTTCTCTTTAATTAAAGTGTTAAGTAATTGAGTGTGGTGAACCATCTCTAATTCAAAACCACTTTGTGCGTAATTCTCTTTAATTAAAGTGTTGAGCAATTGAGTGTGGTGCAACATCTCTAGTTCGAAACCACTCTGGGCGTAGTCACGTCCAATTGTTGTAAAGCAATGAGGACAGGTAACAACAACTTTCTTCTTACCCTTTGGACGCCCTGCAAATACTTCGTTAAAAGTTTCGATGTTTTCGCGCGAAAGAATTTGGTAAAGGAATTCATTTCCAGAGCGGCGTGCTGGGTCTCCCGTACATGTCTCGCGCTTGCCGAGAACTGCGAAGTTAACACCAGCCATGTGTAGAAGCTCTGCAACAGCCTTAGTTGTTTTCTTGGCGCGTTCTTCATAAGCGCCCGCACAACCAACCCAGAATAAATACTCAACTTCATCTGGCAGCACACCTTCAACAACACGGACAGGGAAATCACATTCTGCGATCCAACCTTCGCGATCTTGTTTATTGGCACCCCATGGGTTTCCAGCCTTTTCAAGATTGCGGAATGTGCCACCGAGTTCAGATGGAAATTCTGATTCAACTAATACTTGGAAACGGCGCATATTTACGATGTGATCGACGTGTTCGATATCAACCGGACATTCATTTACGCAGGCACCACACATCGTGCAAGACCAAAGCACATCAAGTGAAATAGGGCTGTTTTCACCAACTAGCGCT
>JAPLBI010000043.1 GCA_026392815.1 Actinomycetota bacterium | reverse complement strand
TGAATACCAAGTGCGGCGGCTGCGTTATCTCCAGCTCCCGGTGCAATTGGAATTCCCGCAGGAGTTGTTCCGCCAAATTGCGCTGGTGAAATTATCTTAGGTAGATGTATTTCACGATCGGTGCGCAGCACCTTTGCCAAGATATCGCGGCGATATTGCGAAGTTGTTGGATCGAAGTAACCAGTTCCCGATGCTTCGCTGCGATCAGAGAAAAGTTTTCCGAAATCTAGAGCGTCACCTTTTCCGTGTTGCAGTTGCAAGATAACCAGTCGTGGGGGAGAGCAACACCGGCGACCTTTGCCGCGTTATCTTTCTCAGAATCTGCCAGCCATCGCAATTTAGTTGCCGTAAATGATGCAACCAAAACTGAACCAACTTGTTTGGCAGTTTCTGCATTGCCGCCAAGTTCTTTATTTAGCGCTGTTGCGGCATCTGCAGAACGTGTGTCATTCCATAGAAGTGCATCGCGAATTACTTTGCCTTGCGCATCGAGTGCAACCATTCCATGTTGCTGTCCACCGATTGAGATTGCTTCCACGCCATCGAGGCCACCAGCTGCAGCAATAGCGGTATCTAAGGCGCTGACCCAGTGTGCAGGATTAACTTCGGTGCCATCTGGGTGAGTAGCGCGGCCTTCGCGGACTAACTCGCCAGTAACGCCATCGCGGATGACGACCTTGCAAGATTGAGTAGATGAATCCACGCCCGCGATGAGTTTTTGGTTAGCCATGGGTAGAGGTTAGACTGTGCCTGTCAACGTTGACCACTTATTCTCAAGTCTAAAATTCATTTTGGCTTAGATTTATAATTTTTTGAACTGGAGTTTTCATGCGTATTGGCGTCCTTACAGGTGGCGGAGATTGCCCTGGTCTTAATGCGGTTATCCGCGCGGTAGTTCGTAAAGGTGTGAAGGAATATGGCCACGAGTTTGTTGGCTTCCGTGATGGCTGGAAAGGCCCACTTGAGAACTACACAATGGAACTCAACCTCGAGACAACCCGCGGCATCTTGCCTCGCGGCGGAACTATTCTCGGTTCATCTCGTACCAACCCATTTAAAATTGAAAATGGCGTAGAACGCATCAAGCAGAACCTCGCAGATCAAGGAATCGATGCGCTTATCGCAATCGGTGGCGAAGATACTCTCGGCGTTGCAACGAAGTTAGATGCGCTCGGCGTAAAGGTAATCGGCGTTCCAAAGACGATCGATAACGACCTTAACAACACCGATTACACATTTGGTTTCGATACTTCAGTAAACATTGCAGTTGAAGCGATCGATCGCCTGCACACAACTGCTGAATCTCATCACCGCGCACTTATCGTTGAAGTTATGGGCCGCCATGCTGGCTGGATCGCACTTCACTCAGGTATCGCAGGTGGAGCCGCTTGTATCTTGATCCCAGAAGTTAAATTCTCGGTAGATAAGGTCTGCGAATTAGTTGAATCTCGCTTCAAGAGCAGTTACGCACCAATCATCGTTATCGCTGAAGGTGCAATTCCTCAAGATGGCGACATGATCACTAAAGATGGAGAGCTTGACGCTTTCGGTCACGTAAAGCTTTCTGGAATTGGCGAATGGCTTGCTAAGCAGATCGAAGCCAAGACCGGCAAAGAGGCACGTACATCTGTACTCGGCCACATCCAACGTGGTGGAACGCCAACTGCCTTTGACCGCGTTCTTGCTACACGCTTTGGTTTGCAGGCAATCACCGCTGCATCTGAAGGCGATTGGGGCAAGATGGTTGCACTTCACGGAACAGATATCGTCCGCGTTCCGCTTGCCACAGCAACTGAGAAGCTAAAGACCGTTCCAATCGAGCGTTACAAGGAGTCAGAGATCTTCTTCGGATAATTCTCACCCGAGAAACTATCTGAACAAACTACTCTTTATCCCATGATGAATTCACTAGATAGCCTCTTCACCCCTGGACTCGTTGCGGCGCAACAACCGCAATGGCCGGGTGGTGTTGATGGTGCTCCTGTGAAATCCGCAGTTGCTCAACTGAAATCTTTTCCTCCGCTGGTCTTTGCTGGTGAGTGCGATGATCTAAAAGCGAAGATCGCTGAAGCAGCTGCAGGGCGCGCTTTCTGGTTACAAGGTGGAGATTGCGCCGAAACATTTGCAGCCGCAACTGCAGATTCAATTCGCAATCGCATAAAGACGATATTGCAGATGGCCGCGGTATTGCAGTACTACTCAAGCCTGCCAGTTGTAAAAGTTGGCCGCATGGCAGGACAGTTCGCAAAGCCACGCTCCAATGATTTTGAAACCCGCGGCGATGTAACGCTTCCTGCCTACCGCGGAGATGCCGTTAACGATCTCGAATTTAATGAGGCATCACGTACGCCAGATCCAGATCGTATGGTTCGCGTTTACAACACATCTGCTGCAACCCTTAACTTAGTTCGCGCCTTTACCCAAGGCGGATTTGCAGATCTACGCCAAGTTCACGAATGGAACAAGGGCTTTATCCGCGATTCATCTGTTGGCGATCGCTACGAACAAATGGCGCGCGAGATCGGTCGCGCACTCGACTTTATGAAATCTGCAGGCGTAGACCCTGATTCATTTAAATCTGTTGATTTCTACTCCAGCCACGAAGCGTTGATCATGGAGTACGAGAAGGCGCTTACCCGCATCGATTCACGCACTCAACTTCCTTACGATGTTTCAGCACACTTCTTATGGATCGGCGAACGCACGCGTCAACTAGATGGCGCACATATTGATTTTGCAGCCAAGGTACGTAACCCAATCGGTGTAAAGCTCGGACCTAAATCAACAGTTGATGATGCACTTGCCTTGATCGATCGCCTTGATCCCAATCGCGAGCCAGGTCGACTCACATTCATTACTCGTATGGGTGCAGGAAAGATCCGCGAAGCACTCCCTGCACTAGTCGATGGCGTTACTAAATCAGGTGCACAAGTACTTTGGGTCTGCGATCCAATGCACGGCAATACCTTTGAGGCAGCAACTGGTTATAAGACCCGTCGCTTCGATGACGTTATGGATGAAGTAAAGGGATTCTTTGAAGTACATAAGAGCCTCGGAACACATCCAGGTGGAATCCATATCGAGCTAACCGGTGATGATGTCACCGAGTGCCTAGGCGGCGGAGAGCAGATCTCGGAAACTGATTTAGCCACCCGCTACGAAAGCGCCTGCGACCCACGCCTTAACCACTCTCAGTCTCTGGAACTTGCCTTTTTAGTTGCTGAAATGTTGCGCGATCGCTAATTTAGCGGACGTGACACTTCAGATCTCGCAATACAAATCTCCTATCGGGGTTTTAAATCTAATTGCCGATGAACAAATTCTGCTGGGGCTAAACCTTTCTAATATGAAGGCGCTTAAAGATGGCCTTTCTCAAGGCGATTATGAAAAGGGATTTAAGGAAGTTTCTAAGATCCCAGTCATCACTGATTTGTTAAATGATTACTTTGCCGGAGATATCGCTGCCATCAATGGAATTTCTGTCCGCCAACCTGGTGCGCCATTTTCACAGGCAGCCTGGAAAGCGATGCGCAAAGTTAAGGGCGGCAAAGTACTTTCTTATGCTGATTTAGCAGATAACGCTGGTTCACCAGCTGCGGTGCGCGCTGCGGGTTCGGCATGTGCCAAGAATGCAATTGCACTCGTTGTTCCATGTCATCGCATAGTAAAAACCGGGGGAGCCCTCGGAAATTACGCCTATGGGCTAAGTAAGAAAGAGTGGCTATTACGCCACGAGAACGCGCTTTAATATTTCAATTGCAGCAGCGCATTGCTCGTCATCAAAATCTAAATGAGTAACTAAGCGCGCGTACTTCGGACCTAGCGCGCTAATCCATAAGCCTGCTTCACGGCAACGCGTTGCTAGTTCTGCTGCGGTGTATGGAGCGTTTGCTAAATCAAGTCCAACAATATTTGTCTCAACTAAAGCCGGATCAACAAAGGATTTATCTATAGCAGCGATGGCAACAGCCAACTCTTTAGCGCGGCGATGATCTTCCGATAAGCGAGCAATATTGTTATCGAGTGCGTAATGGGCAGCACCTGCGAGCAAGCCAACCTGGCGCATTCCGGCGCCATAACGCTTGCGCCAAACGCGCGCCTTACCAACGCGCTCTTTGGTGCTGAGCATTACCGAGCCAATTGGCGCACCTAAACCTTTAGATAAACAGACGCTGATCGTGTCGAAGTACTTTCCATATTCGTTGAAAGCAACGCCACTTGCAACGTGAGCGTTCCAGATTCGTGCGCCATCTAAGTGAAGGGCAACGCCAATTTCATCCGCACCTTTACGAAGCGCTTTAATTTCTTCAAGTGGTTGAACTGTTCCGCCACCAAAGTTATGGGTATTTTCGACTGCGATTGCAGTTGTTGAAACAAGATATGGGCCAGAGTTTGGACGAGCAATTTCCAGCGCATCCTTAGCGACCAACAGCCCATTTTTAGCGGGCCAAGTGCGCGTTGTAATTCCACTAAATACTGCGGCGGCGCCTAGTTCGGCGCGAACGATATGAGAATTTGTCTCGGCGATTAACTCTTCGCCTGGCGCAACCAGCATGCGAATGGCCAATTGATTGGCTAGAGATCCAGTGGGAGTAAAGACTCCGGCTTCTTTTCCAAAGAGCGCAGCGACTCGTTCTTCTAGTGAGTTAACCGTTGGATCATCGCTATAAACATCATCGCCAACTTCAGCACTTGCCATCGCTTGGCGCATCGCCTGTGATGGGCGAGTTACGGTATCTGAGCGAAGATCAATTGGGTTGGCCATGGCCTAAGCCTCTCACGCCTCTTTCATAACGATCAAATACATGGCGATCACAACCAAGATTCCGCCAATTGATACTTGAAGTGAGAGAGATTCTCCGCCAAATACAACTGCGAAGAGCGCAGCAAAGACAACTTCCATCGTCAAGATAACTGCCACCTTGGTAGAAGTCATATGGGCTTGCGACCAAGTTTGTACGATGAAGGCAACTGCGGTGCAAACAACCGCGGTGAAAATTACTACGCCCCAAACTCCAGCATCTGGCGGTGTTTCATAACCTTGTCCAAGAGAAATTATGCCAGTTAAGATCGCGCAAATTGTGAGCTGAACAACGGTAAGTG
>JAPLBI010000091.1 GCA_026392815.1 Actinomycetota bacterium | reverse complement strand
GTCTTACGCCAGATCTCAGCCTCAGCACTTTTTATCGCTTCTTCAACTTTTGCAACACGCGCATCCATTGCTGCTCGCTTGTCACGATGAGTAATGCCGATCTTCTCCCAAGAGCGAGAAAGTTCGCGGAACGAGTTCTTCGCGGCTTTTACATCAGTAAATGGCACTAGCGCCTCAATCTGAACTATCAACTCTTCGCGCTTGGCTAAGTTTGCAACCATTGAAACTTCGCGCTTTTCAAGATCAGCGTTCTTTGCGGTGAAGAAATGATCTTGTGACGCTTTGAACTTAGCCCAAAGCTTGGCATCTTCACTTGGCTTACCGCGACCGGCAGCCTTCCATTGATCCATAAGAGTTTTGAAAGCACGCGCAGTGGCAACCCAATCGGTGGAGGTAGCAAGTTTAGAAGCCTGCTCAACAAGTGCTTTCTTAGCCGCAGATACCTTTGCCGTTGTCTCTTCTAGAGTTGCAAAATGAGTTCTACGACGCTTATCAAACTTATTGCGTGATGCAGAAAAACGCTTCCAGAGTTCTCCATCTACTTTCTTATCTAGGCGAGGAGCTGACTTCCACTCTTCGAGCAGCGTCTTTAGGCGATCACCGGTTACCTTCCAATTTTCAGAGAGCGCCAGCGATTCTGCCTCCGCAACAATCTTCTCTTTCTCAACCAAAACTTGTTCGCGACGTGCAGCCTTTACAGCAGCTTCTGCGACCTTCTTCGCTTCATATGCTTCGCGGTGGCCTTCAATGAGTGGCTCAATCTGTTCTACTGAAACAGCAAGTGCGGCAAGGTCACCAACACCGTTTAGTTCGCGGACTTGCTGGCGTAACTTCTTGACTGCTTCATACGCATCATCTGGAACCATGGCGCCGCTTGTGATGCGGGCTGCGGTCAGCGCAACCTCGGATGCTAGAGCTTCAAATTTTCTTACAAAATATTGCAACGCTTCTTCAGCGGTTTTTCCGGGATATGAACCAACGGCCTTTTCGCCTTCTGGAGTACGAACATAAACCGTGCCATCTTCTGCGACTCGACCGAACTTTGATGGATCTCCAATTAGCGCAGATGCTGCACTTGCATTGGCTGGTGTGATGTTGATTGATCCTGGATTGATTTGCTCGGTCATAGTGTTCCCTTTCAGCGCGTCGGCGATTTCGCCTTCGTTGTTTGAGTGTGCAGATGAGGTCTTGCGGAGATAAAAGGTACCCTGTCTTACTTATTGGGGAAAGTTTGCGCCTATTTGCGCGCGAAAATTAGGGGGTGAGGCGATGTTCGTTACCTCCTTTGTCGCCCCAATGTTTGCCACCAATTGCTGGGTTATCGCACCAGATGTGGGGCAAGAGTGCATCATCGTTGATCCTGGAATGCCAGATATTTCTCATGAGATCACCGCGCTGGTTGCCGAGCATGGTTTGAAACCAGTTGCAGCGTTGATTACACATGGACATCTTGATCACACATTTTCAGTGAAACCTCTGGCTGATGGCTATGACATTCCCGCATATATTCATAGCGAAGACCGAGATCTACTCCTTAAACCGCAGGGGGCACATGGTGCAGAGTTTATTGAAACTCTAAATGCGATGGATTTCGTAGAGCCAAATGAGGTAAAGAATTTAAGACATGGTGATCAGATAGATCTTCTCGGAATGAAGATCAAAGCAATTCATTCACCCGGACATACGCGGGGGAGCGTTATGTTTACGATCAACGATCAAATTCTTCTATCGGGTGATGTCTTATTTGCAGGCTCTGTCGGACGTACCGATCTGCCGTCAGGTTCGCACGATGCGATGGTAAAGACGTTAAAGACTCGGGTACTGACGCTCGATGACGACTTAAGAGTGCTGCCGGGCCATGGCCCAGAAACAACTATTAAATTCGAGCGAAAAAACAATCCATATCTGAAAGAATTACGGGTATGAAGTACGAGAAGATCCAAGCACCGAAAGGGGTAAGCGAATACGCACCCCCACTTTCGGCTGCCTTTGAATGGGTCCGTGAATCTCTTATCGCTCCCGCCAAATTAGCTGGCTATCAACTAATGGAGCTACCAGTCTTTGAAGATACATCTCTCTTCTCTCGTGGAGTAGGCGAGTCAACTGATGTTGTATCGAAAGAGATGTACACCTTTGAAGATCGTGGCGGGCGTTCCATAACTCTTCGTCCCGAGGGAACTGCCGGAGTGATGCGCGCGGTTATCGAAAAAGGTTTAGATCGCGGACAACTTCCCGTAAAGGTTTGGTATTCGGGCGCTTTCTTCCGCGCCGAACGTCCGCAGGCAGGACGTTTTCGCCAGTTCTATCAAGTTGGAATTGAAGCTATTGGTTTAGATGATCCTGCGATTGATGCTGAAGTAATTGCGATCGCAGATCAAGGATTTAAATCTCTAGGTTTGAAGAACTACCGCTTAGAGATTACCTCGCTTGGAGATGCCCAATCACGCGCTGCACATCGGGTTGATTTGCTTAACTTTATTTCTAAGTTAGATCTCGATGAGGCAACGGCTGCTCGTGCTGCCATTAATCCGCTTCGTTTATTTGACGATAAGCGCCCTGAAATGAAAGCGGCGATGGCAGGTGCTCCCTTACTACTGGATTACCTATCCGAAAGTTCGGCCCAGAACTTTAAAGCGGTTAAGGCTTACCTTGATCAACTTGGCATTGAGTATCTTGTAAATCCTCGCATGGTCCGCGGATTGGATTATTACACCGGCACGACTTTTGAATTCATTCATGAAGGTCTTGGTGCGCAATCAGGAATTGGTGGCGGTGGACGCTACGACGGCTTGATGGAGATTCTTGGTGGACAAGCACTTTCTGGTATTGGCTTTGGTCTTGGAGTAGATCGCGCCTTGCTTGCTGCACAAGCAGAAGGAGTTCTAGTTGAAAATCAATTCTCGTCAGATTTATTCATAATTCCCTTGGGCGAAAACCAGATGAGCGCATGCTTATCGATTGCAGCGAAATTGCGTACAGCAGGTATTCGTACGGAGATCGCATTTGGTGATCGCGCCTTGAAGGGTGCAATGAAGGCTGCCGATAAAAGTGGTTCTCGCTATGTCATCGTTCTTGGCGATAGCGAACTTGCCTCTGGCAGCGTGGAAGTTAAACGCATGAGCGATGGCAGCACGAGATCGGTTAAGATTGACCAACTACAGAGCGTTCTACTCGGGGATCTCTGACCAACGTTTTTCAACTGTTAAAGGCGGCTTTTTAAATGTTACGTACTCACGATGCTGGCGCGCTGCGCGCAAGCGATGCTGGTCAGACGGTAAGCCTGGCTGGATGGGTTGCGCGTCGCCGCGATCATGGTGGGGTTGCCTTTATCGACCTTCGTGATGCAACAGGTTCAGTTCAGGTGGTTATTCGCGACGAAGCTTTAGCGGGTTCACTCCGCGCCGAATGGTGTCTACAGATAAAGGGCGAGGTCGTTCTGCGACCAGATGGAAATGCAAATTCTTCAAAGCTACCTAGACCTGCGTCGCGAAAAGCCGGCTGCAAATATGCGCCTCCGCTCAAAGGTTACTTCAACAATTCGTCGTGTTATGGAAGATCTTGATTTCTTAGAGATCGAAACTCCATATCTGACTCGCAGTACTCCAGAAGGTGCGTGCGACTTTTTAGTTCCAGTTCGTCTGCAACCCGGAAGTTGGTATGCACTTCCGCAATCTCCACAGTTGTTTAAGCAACTCCTGATGGTTGCCGGAATGGAACGCTATTACCAAATCGCGCGCTGTTTCCGCGATGAAGATTTCCGTGCCGACCGCCAACCAGAATTTACTCAACTAGATATTGAAATGTCTTTCATTGATCAGGCAGATATCTTGGCAGTTGCCGAAAAACTCTTGGTTAAGATTTGGAAGGAAGCTGTTGGTTACGATATTCCAACTCCAATTCGCCACATGACCTATGCCGATGCGATGCAGAACTATGGTTCAGATAAACCTGATCTTCGTTTTGGATTGAAGTTAGTTGAGCAGACTCAATTCTTTAAAGATACTGAGTTCCGCGTCTTCCAAGCCCCTTTCGTTGGAAGCGTCGTTATGCCAGGAGGCGCATCATCACCACGTCGCGAACTCGATGCTTGGCAAGATTGGGCAAAGGCGCGTGGCGCTAAGGGCCTGGCCTACATCCTGGTAAATGAGGATGGAACTCTTGGTGGACCAGTCTCAAAGAATATTTCTGAAAAAGAGACCGCTGGAATTGTTGCAGCAGCTGGAGCAAAACCTGGAGATGCAATCTTCTTCGCTGCAGGCGATCGATCATCATCTCTCTCGCTTCTCGGAGCAGTTCGTTTAGAAATTGGTAAGCGTTGCAATTTGATTGCTGAAGGCGCATGGGAATTTCTTTGGGTTGTCGATGCTCCAATGTTTGAACCAACGGACAATGGTGGATGGACAGCAGTTCACCACCCATTTACTGGTCCAAAGCCAGAGTTTGCAAAGACTTTCTCATCTGATCCTGCCAATGCTTTGGCATATGCATATGACATCGTTCT
>JAPLBI010000079.1 GCA_026392815.1 Actinomycetota bacterium | reverse complement strand
CTAGCGCAGATGAAGAGCAACCCAGAAGTTACCGCCTTCATCCGCAACTAAAACTTTACTTCGCGATTATTTAGCGAGCGGCCCTAACAAGTAACCCGCTAAACGTGCCTCTGGCTTATTTTGATTGCGGTGCATAGCAAGAAACTCTGATGTGCCATCTGTGCCACATAAAGATGCAATCGCACCTGAACCACCTGGATGAGAACCAATCCACTTAGTTAAGTCATAAACATTGCCACTGATTACAGCCCAACAGCTAGAAGTTGTTCCGTTAGCTTTGACGCGCTCCATTGTGTATCCCGCTGCAACTGGTGCGGCAGATTTACTTGGCTCTGCAGATTTTGTTGCCATTGGAGTTGCACTCATCGCTGGTGCAGCAGGTGCCGCACTCGCAGCAGCAGTTGCTGCTGCAGTTGGTGCGCTCTTAACCGCCACACCTTTATTCCAAACCAACTTACTTCCCTTTTTCACACAAGTGAATTTGCGACCAGATACTGTCGAAGACTGTCCCGCCTTCTTACATGCCGCACCTTCTTTAACAGCGGCTGAGGCAGATGGGGCAACAACTAGAGCCAGAGCAACGGCTGCGCCAGTGGCGATCGCATAAATTTTCATAGCGAAAGGGTAAACCAGCCCGATCCGCCATGCGCGCTAGAACCAAAATCCACAAGGTTTTTTCAGGTCGCACTTCTCCTTCCGTACGCCTAACCTTTAAGGTATCCAAACTGGATAACAGAGTTTCTTGGAGAGGAAACGCTCATGGACGAAAAGTCACTTATCAAGCAGTGGAACCACCTACGTCTTCAAATCATTCAGGCACAAGTTGCCCCAGCTCTAGTTCTTATTGCAATTGTCGCTCTTGCTGCAATCGGTTCATTTGAGACTGCATCAGATGGCGCTAAATATCTAGCCATTGGTGTTGCAGCCGTTACCGGAATCCTTGCAACGATCAGCCAATACGCCGCTGTGCGCGAAGGCGAAGCGTTGATCATTGATCTACGTAAAGTCGAGAAGCCATCTGCAATGACTGAGAAGATCGCAGATTCACGCGGCCTTGTTTCGCTTTCAGCAATTGCGATCATCGCATTTGATATCGCAATCTTCGCTCTCGTTGTCTGGGCAGTTCTAGGCGCCTAATGAAGATCGGTCTTGTCTTAATTGCCATCAATGCGATAGCGGTCATTGCTCTGGCAACGCGTTTTGATCGACCGCGTAAAAACCCGAAGCGCCTTACCGGCCGCGGCGGAGATTTCGAGTAGTTCTACTTACGGCGATGCGCGCTCTTCGATAAGAAGATCGCAAATACCAAAGCAACAACTATCAGGGCATTTAAGCCCATCTCGTAAATCGCGCGCTCAAATGCCACATCGCTCTTGCCTGTCTGCAAGGTAAGCGATGCGCCCACCGTCAAGATATGTCGCACAGCAGCGATGACACCAATAATCAAAAACTTATCGAGCTGGTAAACGCCATCGGTAAAGCGCGAGATAACAGTGCGCAAGATTTCAAGAATGATGACGATAAACAAGATGTCATTTACGCCTTGGATCATTCCATTTGGAAAGAAGGGCGCAGTCTCAATTAAGCGTTTGATGCTAAAGAAAAATGCGCCAATGCCGATACCCAGCAAGGCGAGTGCAAGAACTGCGTGAAAGATATCTTCCATCATGTCCACGTACTTCAGTGGAAGGATGGATTTCTCTCCATAGACTTTATCTTCAGATTCAATCTCTTTTTTTGCCATAGAAAACGGTACACCCGCGTTCTTTACCTCGCGCGGCGAACCGCTCGCCACGCCCCAGTTGCCCATAGCGCCCACGCCACAAGCAGCGGCTGAAAGAACAAACGCACCAACCGCGCCCGGTCGGTATCCAGTCCAAATGCATCTATCCCGTTTACATACTGCGAGATATTTCCTGGAAAGATCGCCACAAAGAACGCACCCACAACCCAACCCACCTGCACTTGGTACTTAACTAAAAAGACCAACGCCAGACCCAAGACAATCTCCACCACACCAGATGCCAGCACCACAAAATCAGCGCTAAACGGAACCCAGTTCGGCACCTGTGCCTGAAATTCCAAACGGCTAGAAGTTAAATGTGTAAACCCCGCATACCCAAGAGCAATACCCAACACGCTCCGTGCAACGCTCTTGAGTATTTTCATAAAGATTTAAAGCGCAGCCAACTTCGCAACAACCTCTTTAGCCGAAGGATTGGTCATCGCACTTCCATCTGCGAACACCAAAGTCGGCACCGTGCGATTGCCACCATTTACCTTTTCAACGATCTCAGCCGTCCCCGGTACTTCCTCAATGTTGATCTCTTCAAATGTAACTCCGAGTTCACCTAATTGAGATTTCAACTTACAGTAACCACACCAGCTAGTTGAATACATAACAAATGACATGCCCTAAGAGTACTCATCAGAAAATAAAAGTGGCCCCACGCGACGAACCGTGAGGCCACTTATTGTGCGTACCACTGGCGGGATTCGAACCCGCGACCTACATTTTCGTCAGAAAGTCGCTCTATCCGCTGAGCTACAGCGGTACGCAGAACGGAAGATAGTTTTAATAATTAAACCGAATCTGAAAATGTTCACACATGTGGATAATTCCGATATCTTTTTGCAACGTCAGAAAGTCGCTTTCCAGAGCAACAGCAGAAAACCCCGTCAGCAATGGCGGGGTTTTCGCTTTCTCTCCCCATGTCACACCCCACCCATAGATTCCCCACATGGACTTCGCACTCGAACGCGCCCGCACCCTTACACCCGACTCCGATAGCGAGGAATACCTCCTTGAAATCGCTTGGCTTTATAACCGCGTAGTCCTCACCGGTTCACAGATCCCCGTTATCGACCTCGCCTACGAACTCGTCCTCCCCGAAGAATTCATCGGAGAATGCGTGAGCACTGCAATGGATATCGGCTTTCTCACTGCACCAAAGCGCGGAACTTTCGGTGGCAAGATCACGCCGAAAGCGCTGCGGAAGTTAAAGCAGGTTGGGAAGTAGAGGGTTTAGAGGTTCCGTTAACTCTTAATCATCGGAATTATTGTCAGCGCCATCCAGTAATTTTGGAATATGACAACTAAGCGACGTAAGCGAATCAGATCCTCGATCTGTCCTAATTGTGCTGCCATTGGCTCAATGCGTCAGATTCTTTT
>JAPLBI010000142.1 GCA_026392815.1 Actinomycetota bacterium | reverse complement strand
CGCGCTATTTATTATCGCAACGCTGATATCGAATTTTCACTACGCCTACGCCATGCCAACGGTCGTCTCTTGCAGATGGATCTACCGCTTGAACAAGCGCGCCATCATGGTTATTACGACACCGAAGAAGAATTTCGGGAAGTTCAATCAAAGAAGAATTATGACCGCATCCTCGAGCGCTTTAGAGGCAAAAGCGCAATCTTGAGCCCACGCAGGTAACCTGTACTCATGGCCGAACTCCGTAATTACACCAGCTTGCGCGTGGGCGGTCCCGCAAAGAATTTTGTCGACGCCCATAATGAATCTGAAATCATTGCGGCGATCGAAGCCCAAATCACGCGCTGAAGTCAGAGGTCGATGCATGTAGCGGTGCAACGCTGGCAATCGGCGCCGGTGAGAACTGGGATAAATTCGTTCAAATCAGTATTGAAAGAGGTTTCGCAGGACTGGAAACTCTTAGCGGAATTCCAGGAACAGTTGGCGCTGCTCCAATTCAAAATATCGGCGCATATGGACATGAAGTAAGTGAATTCATTACACAGGTTCGCACCTACGATCGCCAAGCAAAGGCAATTAAAACTTTTACCAACCAAGAGTGCGAATTTTCGTATCGCAACTCTTACTTTAAATCTCATCCTGGTCGCTACGGTGTAATCGAAGTGCAATTCCAACTTCGAATCGGAGTTGAAACAACCCCAATTACTTATGCAGAACTTGCAACTAAATTAGAGATCGCAGTTGGCGAAAAGGCTCCGGTAGCCGCAACGCGTAAAGCAGTCCTTGAACTTCGTGCCGCAAAAGGCATGTTGTTAAACCCAAGTGATCGCGATTCTTGGTCAGCTGGTTCATTCTTTACAAACCCAATCGTTACCGCCGAAGTTGCGGCAACTTTGCCAGAAGGTGCTCCTCGTTGGCCGCAAGCAGATGGACGGATCAAAACTAGCGCTGCCTGGCTCATTGAAAATTCTGGAATTAAAAAGGGAGATGCCTTTGGGGGAGCGCGTGTATCAAGTAAACATGTACTTGCGCTAACAAATGCAGCGAATGCAACCGCGCAAGATATTGCATCCCTTGCAAAGAACGCCCAACAGCACGTTCAGGATAAGTTCGGAATTACCTTAGAACCTGAAGTAAATCTGATCGGGCTTAACCTTCAGTAATTAGCTTTTTGATGCGGCCGATACCTTCGACGATATCTTCATCGCTAGTTGCATATGAGAAACGCAAGTAACCAGATGGACCAAATGCTTCACCCGGAACAGCGGCAACTTCAACTTCTTCCAAGAAAAGCGTTGCAAGTTCTGCAGAAGTTTTTGGAGTTTTACCGCGGATAGTTGTTCCGAGTACGCCCTTAACCGATGGATAAACATAGAAAGCACCTGTTGGTGTTGGGCAGACAAATCCTGGAATCTCATTGAGAAGTCCAACAATTAACTTGCGGCGACGGTTAAATGCCTCGCCCATCTTATGAACAGCAGATAAATCTCCGGTGAGCGCTGCAATTGCAGCACGCTGTGAAACGTTGGAAACATTTGAAGTCAGATGTGACTGCAAGTTAGTTGCCGCCTTGATTACATCCTTTGGCCCGATCATCCAGCCCACACGCCAACCAGTCATCGCGTAAGTCTTAGCAACACCGTTGATGATGATACAAGTATCGGCAAGTGCTGGAACCAGAACCGGAAGAGATGGCGCTGTTGCACCGTCATATAAAAGGTGTTCGTAAATCTCATCTGCAATGATCCAGATGTTGTTTTTGACTGCCCATTCGCCGATCGCCTTTACTTGCTCGACAGAGTAAACCGAACCGGTTGGGTTAGATGGAGAACAGAACAGGAGCGCCTTGGTCTTTGTTGTTCAACAGTTACTAAATAATTCTGTGTTTCATCGGCAAAAATTTCGACAGTCTTTCCACCAGCAAGTTGCACACACTCTGGATAGGTTGTCCAAAATGGTGATGGAAGAAGAACTTCATCGCCTGGATCGATAATCGATGCAAATGCTTGGTAGACCGCTTGCTTTCCACCATTTGTTACAAGAACTTGGTCAGCGGTAATTTCATAATTTGAATCGCGCTTTGTCTTGGCGACAATTGCTTCACGAAGCTCAGGAAGACCAGCCGCAGGTGTGTAGCGATGATTTGCAACAACGCGCGTTGCAGCAGCAGCTGCCTCAACGATGTAATCAGGCGTTGGAAAATCAGGTTCACCTGCTCCAAAACCAATAACTGGGCGACCAGCTGCCTTAAGCGCTTTGGCCTTTGCATCTACCGCCAAAGTGGCTGATTCTGCGATTGCGGCAATACGTGCGGAAACTCTGCTCATAGGCGAAGTCTGCCCTATGCGCGGGCAGAATTGAGCGCGAGTTTTACCTACCCCCCTTTGACCCTCTACACTTCGACGCTCACGAGGATTTGCAATTCCCTAGGGTTTTGTCATGCCCTCGCGAAGGGCAGTAGCTCAATTGGCTAGAGTTGCCGTCTCCAAAGCGGCCGGTTGGGGGTTCGAGTCCCTCCTGCCCTGCAAGAAGTTGTAAAAGATTAGTAATAAAGATGTAAAAGTTTTACGTAGTACTTAACCGATTGCTTTACTGATTGAAAGGAACGACGATGACAGAGTCAACAGAACAAGTTGCCGAGAAGCTCGGTCTATTTGCGCGCGTTGGCCTTTTCTATCGCCAAGTCGTTTCCGAACTTACCAAGGTAGTTTGGCCAACACGTAAGCAACTGAGCACATACACAGCCGTTGTTTTGGTATTCGTAACTTTCATCATCGCAGTCGTTTCTATCTTTGACTTGGTAATCACCAAGCTTGTCTTCTGGGTATTTGGGTAAGGAACACAATGACCGAAAACCAGACACCTGATGCTTTCGAAGCAGCGCTCGCGGCAAATGCCGACGAGATCGTTGCTGAGGTTGCTGCTCCAGAAATCGTTGAGGAAGTAGTTCTCAACGATGCACCTGTTGATGATCTTGCGCTCGCTAGCGATGAAGATGGCGATCTCGAATCAGATGAGAACGATCCAAATGCAGAATTCCGTCGCACCCTTCGCGCAGCGATCGGCGACTGGTACGTAATCCACTCATACGCAGGTTACGAGAAGAAGGTTCGCGATAACCTCAATAACCGCAAAGTTTCACTTCACATGGAAGATTTCATCTTCCAGATCGAATTCCAGATCGAAGTTCCTGAAGAAGAAGTTATGGAAATCAAGAACGGCCAGCGCAAGCAGGTTAAGCGCAATATCTACCCAGGCTACGTTCTTGTCCGCATGGAGCTAACTGACGAGTCTTGGTCTGCAGTTCGCAATACACCAGGCGTTACAGGCTTCGTCGGAAACGCTCATCACCCAAGCCCACTAAGCATGGATGATGTAGAAAAGATTCTTGCTCCACGCCCTGTTAAGAAATCTGACAAGGCCGATATCCGCGTCGTTGATTTCGAAGTTGGCGAATCAGTCACCGTTATGGATGGCCCATTTGCAACGCTTCCTGCATCAATCTCCGAGATCATGCCTGAGCAAGCAAAACTCAAGGTTCTTGTTTCAATCTTCGGACGCGAAACACCAGTAGAACTTTCACAAGCTGGCGCAGCAACACCTGCACCACCAGTAGGTCCTGCCCTTGGTCAGCATGGTGTCAACATCATGGAGTTCGTGAAGGCTTACAACGCTGCCACTGAATCTCAAAAGGGTCAGATCATTCCGGTAGAGATCACTGTCTACGAAGATCGCTCATTTACATTTATCACTAAGACTCCACCAGCATCACGTCTTATCTTGAAGGCTGCCGGAGTTGAAAAGGGATCACCAGTTCCACACAAGACCAAGGTTGCAAATATCACCATGGCTCAGGTTCAGGAGATCGCAAAGGTCAAGATGGCTGACCTCAATGCAAATGACATTGATGCAGCAAGCAAGATCATCGCCGGTACTGCTCGCTCAATGGGTATCACTGTCGGTTAATTAAGTTTCTACTTCTCACCGTGAGAAGTAGATGTGGGAGAACCTCGCTGGTTCGTTAACCACAACCACTAGCTAAGTCGAAAGACTTAGGAATGAGGAAGAAATGAAGCGCTCAAAGAAATATACAGCGGCAGCAGAGAAGGTTATGAAAGACCACCTTTACACACCGCTTGAGGCAGTAACACTTGCCAAAGAGACAACAACTACTAAGTACGACTCAACTGTTGAAGTTGCACTCGTTCTTGGCGTAGATCCAAAGAAGGCCGACCAAGCAATTCGCGGAACAGTTAACTTGCCACACGGCACAGGAAAGACTGCTCGCGTTCTTGTATTCGCAAACGGAGAGCGCGCTGACGAAGCTCGCGCAGCCGGTGCAGATATCGTCGGTGGCGATGAACTCATTGAAGAAGTTTCAAAGGGTCGCTTGGACTTCGATGCAGTTGTTGCAACACCAGATTTGATGGGTAAGGTCGGTCGTCTCGGTAAAGTTCTTGGAACACGTGGACTTATGCCTAACCCAAAGACCGGAACAGTTACAACCGATGTAACAAAGGCAGTTAACGATATCAAGGGCGGAAAGATTGAATTCCGTATTGATAAGAACTCAAACCTTCACTTCATCATCGGTAAGGCATCATTTACTGCAGCACAGCTTGCAGATAACTATGCAGCAGCTCTCGATGAAGTTCACCGCGCAAAGCCAAACTCATCAAAGGGTCGCTACATTGCGAAGGCAGTTGTTTCAACAACTATGGGACCTGGAATCCACGTAGATCCAAACCTAGTTCGCGAACCAGCAGCTAACTAAACTTCTACAAGCAATACCCGGCAATCTTGAGACTTGCTCGTTAAAGTCTCTTCGATTAGCCGGGTATTGCTTTATAACCGCGAAGAAGTGAAGCGGAGAAATCGTGCTTTATCCCCGATTTCGCAGCTAGCTTCAAGCGGCGCTTTGACCCGAAAACCGGGGAAGCCTTAAGGTTGCCCCATAACCAAAGACCGCAGGTCTGGTTCGTAAGAACCAGATAATTGAGAAATCAGCCCGCGTAGGTGTTCACATTAATCCGTGCGCATTTACGCGTCACGGATTTTTTCTTTTATTGACCAAAGTCGTAATGTAAAAGGAAAGGTGAACCGAATGGCTCGCCCAGTAAAAGAAGCAGCAGTTGCTGAACTGACTGAAGATTTCAAGTCAGCTAATGCAACCTACCTAACCGAATACCGCGGTCTAACCGTGACTTCGATGAAGGAATTGCGTCGCAGCCTTGGTTCAGATACCAAGTACAGCGTCGTTAAGAACACCCTTACAAAGATTGCAGCTAAGAACGCCGGCGTAGACATCTCTGATGATCTACTTGTTGGTCCTTCAGCACTTGCATTCATCAAGGGCGATCCAATTGATGCAGCGCGTAACTTAAAGAACTTCCAGAAAGAAAATCCACTACTTGTTGTTAAGGGTGGAATTTACGAAGGCAAGTTCGTTACAACTGCAGAAATCATGCAGCTTGCTGATCTTGAGTCCCGTGAGGTTCTCTTGGCAAAGCTTGCTGGTGCAATGAAGGGATCGCTTGCTAAGGCAGCGCGTATCTTCGATGCACTTCGCATCAAGATGGAAGCTGGTGCACCAGTTGCAGCAGCACCAGCAGCTGTGGTTGAAGCCCCAGCAGCCCCAGCAGTTGAAGAAGCAGCTCCTGCTGCTGAAGCAGTTGCAGAAGTTACAGAAGAAGTTGTCGCTGTGTCCGAGCCATCATCTAACGA
>JAPLBI010000019.1 GCA_026392815.1 Actinomycetota bacterium | reverse complement strand
AGCAAAGACCGACTCAAAGATTTTTCAACGAATTTTTCAACGAATTTGGAGAAAAGAAATCGAGTAAATATTTAAAATAATTTTAATCTTCACATCACTTCACGATAGGAGCATGTGGAGCACTTACATCAATCATCCGTAAATTCTTATTCTCTTCTCGTTTCAGCAGCGCCTCGATTACCTGAACTTTCAGATCTGTGTCTTCGCCATCTCCCCAGATAATTCGTAGATCCTGTCCTTCAAATCTGCCATAAATTAAGAAGTTATCGCTGCGGGCAGCGCTCATGCGATCGATATTTTTGCTGAAGCTTTCAGGTAGCGATGTAAAGACTTTGATCGCCGCTAGCCCCCCTTCAACTGATTTGGCGCTTACCTTCGGAAGACCATCTGCAATATCGGCCGGAGTAGCGAAGGTGTTTCCTGAAGAGTCAAGTACTACTTGAGGTTTACCTGGTTGGCTATATAGAGCGATTGGAGTTCTTGTCTTAATTGAAATCGAAACTCTTCCATTAATCCAATTTCTTGAGACCTGCGAACTTTCAATCCAATCAAATGAACGTAAACGATTCGAGAGAGACCTGGGGTCAACTCTTGCTAACTTTTCCCCGTCTGCGATATTTAGGGAGCGCGAGATTGCGAGTTGACTCTCTTTAGTTGGAGCTCCAACTATCTCAACGCTTCTAACTGAAAGCAGTGGAGACCAACCTAGAAGATAAGAACCAGCGCCAAAGATGAGAATGAGAGCGATCGCGGTGCGCGCGGTTCTAGGGTTTATCTTCATATTCTTCTTTTCAGATCTTTAGGCCGGTGAGTTAAATCGGCGCGCTAGCCCATCGCAGATAATTGGCGCCAGTGAATTCACATCTCCTGCACCAAGGGTCAGAATTACATCTCCTGGTTTCGCGTTATCGATAACCCAGTCAGATGCCTCGATAAAGTTTGGAATAAACTGGCCGTGTTCCATTGTGGATGCGATCTGCGCAGCGCTTACACCGGGAATAGGTTTCTCGGATGCGGCATAGATTTCAAGGAGAATTACTTCATCGGCTATATCTAAAGCCGTTGAGAACTCCTTCATAAATGCTTGGGTTCGCGAATAACGGTGTGGTTGAAATATCGCAAGTACTCTTCCGTCTCCGGCGTAGCGCTTTGCCGCTTCTAAGGTCACGGTAATTTCAGTTGGGTGGTGGCCGTAATCATCGATTACGCGAATTCCATGAACCGTTCCCTTTAACTCAAAGCGGCGCCCGGTGCCATGAAAACTTGCTAAACCTGAAAGTAGTTCGGCAGCGGGTGCGCCAAGGGCTAGGCCCATCGCTAAAGCTGCGCCTGCATTTAAAACATTGTGTAAACCCGGAACTTGTAGCGAGAGGGTTCCGACTAAGCGCCCTTTCCAAAGCGCTCTCGCCGTTGATCCCATCGCTAATAGATTGATTGAATCGATATATAGGTCGCTACCTTCGATAGTTCCATAGGAAATAACCTTTAGATCAGTGCGTAATTTCGGGTTCCCGCCCAAAGCGGCAGAACCAGCATCATCGGCGCAATAAACCAGAATTCCATCTTGGCTAATCGTTGCGGCAAAAGAGTTAAAGGCGTTGGTTACATCCTCAGGCTTTGCGAAAAAGTCAACGTGATCGTGTTCAATATTTGTAACGATCGCAGCGTTGGGATGGTATTCAATAAATGATCCATCAGATTCATCGGCTTCGGCGACAAAGAGATCGCCTGTTCCTTTATGGGCATTTGATCCAGATGATGTCAACGTGCCGCCGATCGCAAATGAAGGATCCAATCCACACGATTGCAGGGCGACGGTCCACATCGATGAAGTAGTTGTCTTGCCATGTGTTCCGGCGACAGCGATGCTGCGATCTTGCGACATTAAAGTTGCAAGCGCCTGCGCACGGGTCAGCACGGGAATCTGTAACTCTTGGGCGCGAACTAACTCAACATTTGCAGCACTGATGGCTGTTGAAAAAATAATGTAATCGGCGCCATCTACTTGGCTGGCTTTATGTTCTGGCGAAACCTGCGCTCCAAGTGCCTGCAGCGCGCTTAATACCGTTGAATCTTTAGCGTCCGATCCTGTAACCGTTATTCCATACGAGAGAGCAATGCGCGCTAAACCACTCATTCCCGCTCCGCCAATACCGATGAAATGCAGACGCTTGCCCGACCATTGCGAAATATCGTTTGCCATTACTTCGCCTTCACTTTCAAGGCTTCTTCCATAAGAGCCACGATTTTTTCGCTGGCGTGCAAATCCGAAGAGTTACCTGCAGGGCTAGCCATCTCGCAATTCTTAAGTAAGCGATCTAGGTGCTTTTCGATCCATTGCGGATTGAATTCGCTTTGATCGATGATTTCTCCACGAGATTGTTCTGTCACCAAACGGGCATTGACTTTCTGTTCGCCATTTCCAATCGGCAGTGGAATAAAGAGCGCATATTTTCCGAGCGCATTTACTTCTGAGCAGGTTACGGCGCCGCTACGAGCAATAATCAAATCAGCAGCTAGATAAGTGCTGGCCATATCCTCGAGATATGAGACAGGTTTGTAACTAGGTCCAGCTTTGGGAAGTTGATTTGATTTGCCAACTGCGTGGAGCAGTTGTGCACCATTCTTTTCAAAGATAGGAAGAGAATCGGCGATTACCTTATTGAGCGCAACCGAGCCTTGGGAGCCAAAGAAGATTGCAATAACTGGTTCGCTGGCGCTCATTCCTAGCGCGGCCTTTGCCTTACTGCGCGCTGCAGCCCAATCGTTTCCGCTAGCTTGAAGAGCCTTCGATACATCCGAACGCAGTGGCAAACCAGTAATTAGCGCCCTACTCAACTTTCCAGATTTAACTGGTTGAGCGACAGCTAGATAGTTTGTGAAAAGTGCGCCCAAGCGATTTGCTAAACCTGGCTTCGCGTTTGCCTCGTGTATGACTATCGGAATCTTTAAGGAGCGAGCGGCTAAATATGCCGGTGCAGAAACATATCCCCCGAAACCGATTAAAAGATCGGCGCCTTTAAGCACTGCGCGGGCTTCAAGAAAGGCCTGAGTTAATGTCGTAGGTGCGACAAAGAGTGAGAGTGAGATTTTGCGGGGAATAACTACCTTCGAGATATGTGAGAGGTTAAATCCTGCTGCAGGGACTAGTTGATTTTCGAGCCCTGATTTAGTTCCGAGGAATTCAATCTGATCGCCTGCGTGATTTGCGCGCCAGGTGCGGGCGACGGCAAGGGCTGGTTCGATATGGCCAGCAGTTCCACCGCCTGCAAGAACGATCTTCATGATGTGCGTAATCTACGCCGTTCTATCGCTTTCTGGAGTTCATTGGAAACTTCAGGATCGCGTAGCGCGCTGCCAAATATGTAACCGAGTCCGATATAGAGAGAAATTAGCGCTGAGCCTCCATAGGAAACAAAGGGAAGAGTTACACCGACAACAGGTAGCACACTAGTTGCTGAACCAATGTTAAGAACCGTCTGTACTGCGATCCAACAGCCGATTCCAGAGCCAACATAACGAGACATTGGATCTTTGCAACGCAGCGCGATTTTAAAGATTGAAAAGATCAGCGCTGCAAGTAGGGCTAGAACTGCAAGAGTGCCGAGTAGCCCGAGTTCTTCACCGATTACTGCAAAGATGAAGTCGGTATGTGCTTCGGCAAGGTTGCCCCACTTTTGACGACTACCCCCTAAGCCAACTCCAAAAATTCCACCTGATGCTAGCCCGAGCAAACTGTGTGCTGGTTGCCAACCTGCGTTTTTATATTGCTCTGCTGCAAATGGATCAAGTACAACAAGGAATCTTGCGGCTCGATAACCAGCGGTTGCAATCAGCGCAGCCAGAACAACTGCTCCGGCTGCAACCAATGAACCTAGTAAGCGAAGTTCAACACCTGAAACAAATAGTAATCCGCCGAGTATTGCTGCAACAACGCATGCCGTACCAAGATCACGACCCAACAAGATTAAGAAGATAACAACCATAAATCCGGGAGTAATCAGAGCAAAGACATTAATCCGCGTCTTTCCGTTCTTCTCCTGATTTGCCAACAAGTAGCTCGCCCAGAGAATCAAGAGGAATTTTGAGATTTCACTTGGCTGCACATCGACAAATGGAAGAGCGATCCAGTTGGTATTTCCGTTGACAGTCTTTCCAACGCCAGGGATCTGCAAGATGGCGAGAATTGCAACTGAAATTAGTAAGCCAAATCTTGCCAACCAACGCCACTGGTTTAGCGATCTTTGGGATAGGTAGATTGCTAACGGGATAGATAGCGCGAAGAAGAAGCCTTGGCGCAGAACGATTGCAACTGCGTTGCCTCTTGTATCCAGTGAGTGGATCGAAGATGCAGAAAAGACCATCACCAGACCAATAACCGAGAGTGCGAGTGAGCTAACTGCCAAGATATAGAAATTGTTAACTGGTTTTGCCAAGAACTTGGCCGGGGCGCTCATTGGACTACTTTCTTGACCGCTGCTGCAAACCTATCTCCACGATCGGAGTAGGAGATGAATTGATCCATTGATGCGCACGCTGGGGCGAGTAAGACCCGATCCCCCGATTTAGCGCGTTCAGCGGCAGCTTTAACGACCGCCTCCATCAGTGAATTATCTGTTCCGCCTCGCTGATATGTGCTGGGCGCATCGACGTAAACGATTTCAATTTCTGGTGCTTGCGAACGCAATTCATCGGCGATTAGCTCGCGGTCGGTACCGATAAGAATTGCAACTTTAATTCTTGATTTGCACTTAGCGATTAGCTCTTGCATCTCGGCGCCCTTAGCCAAACCACCTGCTATCCAGATAGACGATAGCGCTGAGTTTAAAGATGCAACTGTGGCATGGGGATTTGTAGCCTTTGAATCATTTACCCAAGAAATACCATTTGTATTTGCAACTTCTTCGATGCGGTGTCTTCCTAAAGAGAAATTTTGTAGAGCGCTGCGAACTGCTTCCGGAGATACGCCAAGGGCTCGAACCAGCCCTGCGGCGGCCAGGGCATTTGCCACGTTGTGTGGAACGGTAGGTTTTACATCAACTATCTCTGCAAGCATCGCCGCTTCCTGGGGATCACTTACAAATGCACGGTCCACCAATAGCTCTTCAACTACACCGATTTCACCAGGTGCAGGCGTGTCGAGTGAGAAAAAGACTTTACGTCCCTGCCAATGCGCTGCTTGATTTACGACTTCCAAATCTGCCGAGTTAAAGATTCCAGTAGATGTGCGATCAAGAATCGAACCCTTAACACGGGCATATTCGGTGAATGTGCCATGCCAATCAAGATGATCTTCAGCAATATTTAAAATCGCTGCCGCCACAAAACTTGCTTCTCTCAACCAGTGCAGTTGAAAAGATGAGAGTTCGAGAACTAGTACTTCGTACTTTTCAGCACTCTCTACGCTTTCAATTACCGTCGTACCAACATTTCCGCAAGCAATGGCTGAAACCCCACCTGCGCGCAGCATGGCAGCCGCCATTTCAACAGTTGTTGTCTTTCCATTGGTTCCAGTTAAAGCGATCCACTTTTGACCGGGAACAAGTTCTGCGCGAAAAGACCAAGCCAGATCAATCTCATTTACCAAACGTATGTCGGCTGCTTGAGCTTTAATAATTAGCGGGTGGCTCTCTTTCCAGCCTGGTGAGATAACAAGAAATGAAAATCCAGTAATCTCTATTTGATCTGTCCTGGAAACGTTGAATCCTTCTACTGATTCAACTTGATCATCTGCAAAGAGAATCGCTGCGCCTTTAGCGCTTAGTGATCTGGCGACTGCTATTCCAGTTACTCCAGCGCCAAGGATCAAAACGCTCTCACCCGATAAGTTAATAGCCATTTCTTATCGGCCTTATGCCGTAACCCATTGCGCGTAGAAGAGCCCTAAGCCAGCTGCGACGCAAAGACCAGCGATGATCCAGAAGCGAAGCACAATTGTTACCTCACCCCAGCCCATTAATTCGAAGTGATGTTGCAGTGGAGCCATCTTGAAGATTCGCTTTCCACCTGAGATTTTAAAGTAGGCGACTTGCAGAATCACTGAAGCGCTAATGATTACAAATAAGCCACCTAGTGGAATTAGTAATAACTCAATACGCAAAGTTGTTGCGATTCCAGCAAGGGCGCCGCCCAGTGCTAGCGAACCGGTATCGCCCATAAATATCTTTGCTGGCGAAGCGTTCCACCAGAGAAAACCGGCACAGGCCCCAGCTAGCGCTGCAGATAGAACAGCAATATCTAACGGGTCTCGAACTAGATAGCAGTTAGCGCCAGGTGATACCGCGCAACTCTGACCAAATTCCCAAACGCCAATCAAAATAAATGCGATAAATGTCATCACAGCAGCGCCAGTTGCTAAGCCATCTAAACCGTCGGTGAGGTTCACACCATTACTGGTAGCGGTCACCATTATGACAACCCAGATTATTACCAAGGTGGTTCCTAAAGTAATTGAGGTATCGCGAACGGTAGATAAATTCTGGGATATTGGCGTAAGCCCATCGCGATCTGGAAAGTTGATTCCTAAGTAAGCAAAGGTTGCGGCAACCACAATCTGCCCAAAGATTTTCTGCTTGGCATTTAAACCAAGTGATTTCTGGCGAGAAACCTTTAGCCAATCATCTAAGAATCCAAGAAATCCCAGACCTGCCATCAAACCAAGAACTAAGAGCGCTGAGGTGCTAACTGTGTTTCGCGAAATTGCGTGGGCGATGAAATATCCCACTGCCGTTGCGAAAATGATGATGATGCCGCCCATAGTTGGCGTCCCGCGCTTAGTGTGATGCGAAGAAGGTCCATCATCTCGAATAATCTGTCCATAACCGCGGCGGGCAAGTATGCGAATTAAACCTGGCGTTTCGCACCAGCGATCAGAATTTCTCTCATTTAATTCTCTCCCCCAACTTCACGGCTATTCCACTTTTCAGTGATTGATTCTGCAACTTCCTCAAACTTCTCTGCGCGAGATGCCTTCACTAGAACTACATCTCCCTGGCTCATCTGGCTAACTAACTCCGTCGCTAACTCTTTAGAGTCAAGTAGGTGAACTGTCATTGCGCTGGAACCAGTAATCTGCGCGGCATACTCTGGAGAACCCACGCAGACGAGATGGTCAATTCCTAACTCTGACGCAAGGGTGCCAAGTCGTGAATGGTGATGAAGCGATGACGCGCCGAGTTCATGCATCTTTCCTAGGAAAGCCCAGGATTGACCGCCCCGTTCTTGGGCAAAGAGCACCAAGGTGCGTAGCGCTGCTTCGGCCGACTCAGGACTTGAATTGTAAGAATCATTGATTAGCACAAGCCCATCTAGCTCTGCGATCTCCATCCGCCACTTGCTGTGAAGCTCGGCGGTAGAAAGTGCGCCAGCAATTAGATCAATTGAGATCTTTAAGTTGGTTGCTATCGCTGCCGCGGCAAGTGCGTTCGCTACTTGATGAATTCCAACAATTCTTAAGCCAACCGATGCACGACCTGCCGGAGTTACTAGATCAAAATGCGGACGGCCCTCGCGAATTTCAATATCTGTGGCTCGAACATCTGCGCTTGTTGTCTCACCAAATGTCACCGTTGCGCCGCTGTGCAAGGAAGCCATTGCTGGTGTGTATTGATCGTATTGACCGAGAACCGCTATCGCAGAGCCGCTTAGTGATGAAATCATCTCTGACTTAGCTTTGGCGACTAATTCTTCGGATCCAAATTCACCAACGTGTGCAGTTCCGACTCTGAGAACAACTCCAATATCTGGGGTGGCCATCTGGCATAAATTTGCGATATCGCCAACGTGACGAGCTCCCATTTCTAGGATGCAGAATCTGGTTTTCTCGTCGCATTGCAACAAAGTGATCGGTGCACCTAGTTCATTATTGAAGTTTCCGGCCGGGGCCACGGTAGGCGCGACGGTTTCCAAGATGTGGCGGAGCAGATCTTTACTTGTTGTCTTTCCTTGAGAACCAGTTAGCGCAATTACCTTTAATTCAGGTAGCGCCTGGCGAACATAAGATGCAAGTGAGTTAAGCGCAGCGAGAACATCTTTGACGACTATGCAGCGTTCTGGGACTTCCCTAGTTACAAAGGCGAGAACGCAGCCGTGCGCAAAAGCATCTGAAACGAAGTTATGGCCATCAGTTTTTTCACCTACGAGAGCGAGAAAGATTGATCCTTTAGTCGCTTGATTTGAATTAAAGATCGGTGCTGCTGTGACGGTGATATCACTGCCGATTAAATCTCCGCCGACGATCTTGGCGATCTCTGATGCCTTTAATTCAATCATTTCACACCTGCAATCGCCTGTGCCAAAACTTTGCGATCATCAAAATCTAATTTCTTTCCAGCAATCTCTTGCCCGAGTTCATGGCCCTTACCCAAGATCGCAATTGTGTCTCCTTGCGATGCCAAAGATACGGCGTACTCAATCGCGCTCTTGCGATCTTCAATTACTCTTGCTGGCTCAGAAACTTTTAAGTTACCAACCATCTCTTTGAGAATCTGGCTTGGATCTTCAGATCGCGGGTTATCACTGGTAAACACTGCAATATCGCAACCCTTTAGAAGCGCTTGCCCCATCAAGGGACGCTTTGAGGAATCGCGATCCCCACCGCAACCGAGCACGGCGATAACTTTTCCAGATGTAAATTCGCGAATTGATTCGAGCACGTTAGCGACCGCATCAGGAGTGTGCGCATAGTCAACAAAGGCCGAATAACTCTGACCAACGCTTACCTCTTCTAGCCGACCTGCCGCACCTGATAGCGCCGGAACAGCGGCTGCAATATCGATTGGATCCACACCAGATTCAACTGCGATAGCGATAGCCATTAAAAGGTTGTCCAAGTTATAGCCACCGCGAAGTTTTGTTGAGGATTCAATAAGAATTCCGCCAGAGCCACGAATTTTAAAGTGAACTTGCTTTCCAGAGGTATCAATTTCTGCAAAGTGCCAAGTAGCTTGCGGATTCAGCCTAGATAGAGAGATCACTGGAAGTTCAGTTTTATCAGCCAACCTTGCGCCATATTCAGTATCTATATTGATAACCGCTTGATCTGCAAAGTCATAGGTGAAGAGTTTGGCTTTAGCTGCAAAGTAACTCTCGATATCTCCGTGGAAATCCAGATGATCTTGGGTCAAGTTTGTGAAACCCACGAAGGCAAAATGTGCGCCTTGCATACGGTGTAAAACCATGGCGTGGCTAGAAACTTCCATAACTAGATGGCGCATATGTCGCTCGCGCATTACCGCTGAGAGCGCTTGCAAATCTGTGGCTTCCGGTGTGGTTCGCGAACTCTCGATGGCATCTTTTCCGATACGTGTTTCGATCGTTCCGATTAGCCCGCTATCGCGCCCAGCTGCTTCGAATATTTGATAAATCAAAGTAGATACTGTCGTCTTGCCATTTGTACCGGTAATTCCGATACTTGATAGATCGCGCATTGGTTCGTTGTAGAGCAGAGCAGCGATATTGCCCGCTACGCGGCGAGGATCCGCCACAACTAGAACTGGGGTTCCCTTAACGTAAGCAGCTCCTGCGCTATCGGTCAAAATCGCTACCGCACCTTTACTTACTGCGCTCATTGCAAACTCTGCACCATGGCGATTAGCACCCGGTATCGCAATAAAGAGATCTCCGGGTTCTACTTGAGAATCGTTATGAGTGAGGCCGGAAATTTCTATCTTAGAAAGTTCCGCTTCGCTTAATTCACAGGTTGCAGAGACAGCGCCGGCGACTTTCGTTAACTTTAAAGTGCTCTGGCTAAATGGGCGCATTATCTGCTCTTTAAACTCGCCTGTGCGGTTGCCGCAGTTTCGCGACGCTCTTTCTGGCGAAGCTCTGCTTGGGTTAGCGCTACTGGAAGAACTTTTGTTCCAGTTGGAGCAACATGCTCTGCCTGCAATACAAATGTCATAACCTT
>JAPLBI010000072.1 GCA_026392815.1 Actinomycetota bacterium | reverse complement strand
GCTGATAGACCTCTCCTTTGAATCCGGTTATGTATCAATTCGTAACGCTGAAATACTTCAGAAGGTTCGCTTACTCACCAAAGAAGAGTTGGTCGTGGTTGCAATCGGGTTAGATTTTCTAAGAGAGTCGATTTCAAAAGATCGGGTAGATCTAATCGCTGCGATTGCTTCGCTGCAAATAAAGATCAAATCCCTGATAGGCGATATCGCGCAGGCATCACCAACTGTAGATAGCGCACACCGTGCGGTAATTCTAAGAGCGATAAAAGAGCGTAAAGATCTCGAGATTGAATATCACTCTCTAATTCGTGATGAAGTTTCCACCAGGGCGGTAACGCCGCTGGAGTTGGGTGAGGATAAAGGAATCGAAGTTCTTCTTGCTTACTGCAGTAAGGCTTTAGGATTTCGTACATTCCGCCTAGATAATGTGAAGCAAGCAAGGCTCTTGAATTCAAGCCAGATGATTTCAGATGCTAAAAGCGATAGCGAAGAGTTATTCCGAGCCAAATGCAAAGTTAACTCTCGATTGCGAACCACCTTTGAGAGATTCCGGTTAGAGACAGCGCTTGCGACCGCTCCCAGCGTTGATTCAGGCAAGGCAGTGGCTGTTGAGGTCACCTCATTTAGCCGAGATTGGTTGGTGAGAAACTTTATGAGTACGTTGGCCAATACAGAGATCATTGAGCCGGCAGAGCTAGCCAAAGCTGTGGGCCAAAAGGCGCAAGCGACCTTGGAACTTTATAAGAACGAGCGCTTCTCGTCCTAGCCGTACCTGCGCATACTGGCGCTAATGGGATATCTTGTACCTATGAATTTAGCGCAACCAAGTCATCTCCTTCTTGTCCTATTGGTATTTATCGTTCTCTTCGGAGCAAAGCGCCTGCCTGATTCAGCGCGCTCCCTTGGTCAATCACTTCGCATTTTCAAGAGCGAGATGAAGAACGATGGGGATGAAAAGAAGAACGACGACGATTCATCAACTAAGTAATTCAGTAAGTAATTAGGCCCGCGTCCTACTCTTATGATGGCTGGAGCAAAAGCGGCTCGCATGCCTTTGTTAGATCATCTACGCGAGTTTAGAAAGAGAATCGTTCGCTCTGTTTCGGCAATCTTGCTCGCCGCGTTAATTGGCTGGTTCTTCTATAACGAAATTATCGCGAAGTTAGCAGAACCAGTTTGCGATTTAGCCCTTGCACAAAGAACTGGATCTGACACCTGCGGTTCGCTCTACATCAGTGGCGTTCTGGGTCCATTGAACCTTCAGATTAAAGTCGCGCTACTTACCGGGCTGATCATCGCTGCGCCATATTGGCTCTATCAACTATGGGCCTTCATAGCACCGGCACTTCACCGAAAAGAAAAGCGTAACTCCGTCTTCTTCTTCGTCGCCGCCACTCCATTTTTCGCCGCTGGTACTTTCCTCGGCTACGCAATTCTCCCTTTAGCGATCAAGGTTCTATTCGGCTTCACCCCAGATGCACTAAACAACTTGGTGAAATTCGATGATTATCTAGATTTTGTAATGCGAACGATATTGGTCTTTGGCTTGGCCTTTGAACTTCCTGTCTTCCTAGTTACCTTTAACTTGATTGGTTTCTTAAGCGGTGTGACGATTCTCAGACCTTGGCGCATTTGGGTCTTCTGTATTGTTCTCTTTGTTGCTGGGTTCTCACCAAGTGCTGATCCGCTATCGATGATTCTTCTAGCTATTCCACTAATTATTCTTTATCTGCTTTCAGGCGTATTCGCGCTTTGGAATGACAAGCGGCGAGCTAAAAAAGAAATTCCACTGGATTAAATCGTGTGGGCGATCGTTATCAACCCTGTATCTGGGGGAGGCAAAGGCGCCATTCTCGGTAGAGAAGTTGCCGGTTACTTCGCAAAGCACGGATTTGAATACACGATTATCACCGCTACATCCGCGAACAAATTAAAAGAGAACTTAGCTAACTTTCTTGATCTAGCCGAAGGTCAACCATGTCAGGGCGTGATTGCAGTTGGCGGTGATGGCCTGGCGCATCTCGTCATCCAATTGGTTGCCTCAAGAAAGATCCCGTTTTCAGTGATTCCGGCAGGAACTGGAAATGATTTGGTTCGAGCCATGGGTTGGAGCCTTGACTCGATTACTACGCAATTAGATTTTGTGACAACAACGCAACCGACTGCAATTGATCTTGGAATGGTTGATTCGGAATGGTTTGGCGCAATACTCTCAACAGGTTTTGATTCAGTGGTAAACGAGCGAGCCAACTCCCTGAGTTGGCCTAAAGGACCGATGAAATACAACTTCGCGATAGCGATGGAGTTGCCAAGATTTGCGCCGATTTCTTACACAATTGAATTGGATACCCAGTTACTTCAAGTTGAGGCGATGCTTATCGCCGTTGCAAATGGCAAGAGTTACGGGGGAGGCATGCAAGTTTGCCCTGATGCATCTATGACCGATGGACTCTTTGATGTGATGATTCTGCATCCCGTTAGCAAATTTGAATTTATCAAGGTCTTTCCCAAGGTATTTAAGGGCGCTCATATCGGCCACCCTCAGGTGCGCGTTTATCGCAGTGCCCGCGTCTCCATCTCATCTTCGGCGATTGCGTATGCCGATGGTGAGCGAATCGGAGGTTTGCCAGTTCGTGCTGAATGTATGGCAGGTGCTGGACTATCGTGGACCCCGTGAGTACGCCTGCTGAAAAATTCGCCGCTGCAAAGAGTCGAAGTAAGCACGCTGTAACTGAAGATTTTCTAGCCGAATCAAAGTTCCCATTTGATGATTTCCAGATCCAAGCCTGTCACGCGGTCGAAAGCGGACATGGCGTTTTAGTTGCTGCTCCAACAGGTGCAGGAAAGACCGTCGTTGGAGAGTTCGCGGCATTTCTTGCACTGCGTAACGGCAAGAAATGTTTCTACACAACGCCGATTAAAGCGCTATCAAATCAGAAGTTTCAAGAGTTTGTAGATCGGTTCGGTGAAGATCGGGTTGGTCTCTTAACTGGCGATACCAATATTAATTCCGAAGCAGATATCTTGGTTATGACCACTGAAGTTCTGCGCAACATGCTCTATGCCGGCTCCTCAACGCTCACCAATTTAGGTTCAGTTGTTATGGATGAGGTTCATTATCTGGCCGACAAGTTCCGTGGTGCGGTTTGGGAAGAAGTTTTGATCCATCTGATGGAGTCGGTTCAAGTTATCTCGCTATCTGCAACGGTTTCTAACGCTGAAGAGTTCGGTGAATGGCTCGGGGAAGTGCGTGGTGAAACCCATGTGATCTTGAGTGAGCATCGCCCGATTCCGCTCTACCAACATATCTTGATCAACTCATCTCTGATCGACTTGTTTTCAAGCCCTGGCAAAGTAAATCCTGAGATCTTGGCTGCCGAACGCGAAGCGATGCGAAAGGTGAAGATTCCACGCCATCGTCGCGAACAATGGGGAGCATCGGAATCGCGTTTATCCCGCCCAGAGATTATTGAGAAGCTCCAACGCGAGAACTTGCTACCTGCAATCACTTTTATCTTCTCTCGTATGGGATGCGATGCTGCAGTAAAGCAGTGTCTAGCGGCCGGAATTAAGTTAACAAATACTGAAGAACGTGCTGAGATTCTCAAAACTGCTGAGCGTTACACCGCTAACTTGCCAGAGGAAGATCTCGAAGTTCTTGGATATCGCGAATGGATTACCGCTCTTGAACGTGGCATAGCCGCACATCATGCCGGTTTACTTCCCTCATTTAAAAACGCGATCGAAGATCTCTTTCAGCGCGGTTTAGTTAAAGCAGTCTTTGCCACCGAAACCCTTGCGCTAGGTATCAATATGCCGGCGCGAACAGTAGTCCTGGATAAGTTAACTAAATGGAATGGAGAAGCGCACGTTCCAATTACGCCGGGGGAGT
>JAPLBI010000154.1 GCA_026392815.1 Actinomycetota bacterium | reverse complement strand
TGGGCCAAGGGCGGTGCGCGCATCTTTAGCAATATTTCCAAGCTGTTGGCGGGCTTGCTGTAAACCATCATGGGTACGTAGTGCGCGAAGAACCTGTTGAACTTCAACTTCGTCATGAATTGGCGCGCTCAATAACCTTTTAAGTTCGGCATCTTCAGCTTTATTTGAAGCCATTACATTTAAAGTTACAAGGGTAGGAACGCCTTCACGCAGATCTGTTCCTGGAGTTTTTCCAGATTGGCTAGATTCGCTAGCGATGTCGATTACATCATCAGCCAGTTGGAATGCGATACCAATCTGTTCTCCGAATTTAGTTAGCGTTTCAACGGTTTCACGCGGTGCTCCCGATAGAAGTGCGCCAAAGCGTGCGCTAGTTGCAATAAGCGAGCCAGTCTTATCCCCCACAACGCGCAGATAATGTGCGAGTGGATCTTCACCATTCTGTGGTCCCTGTGTTTCCATGATCTGACCGATAACTAAACGCTCGAATGTTCGCGCTTGTAAGCGAACTGCTTCCGGGCCAAGGTCGGCAAGTAGATCTGATGCTTTAGAGAAAAGATAATCTCCAGTCAAAATTGCGATGGTATTTCCCCAGCGATTATTTGCACTTTCTACACCGCGACGAAGTGGCGCTTCATCCATTACATCATCGTGATAAAGCGTTGCCAGATGCGTTAATTCGCAGACCACCGCTGCGGGAATTACTTCCTTACGCGTTGGATCACCAAAGTGAGATGAGATAAGAGTTAATAACGGACGCAAACGCTTTCCACCGGCTGCAACTAAGTGGCGAGAGGTTTCTTCAACAAGTGGGTAATCACCCTTGATGTGCTCTCGCAGTAAATGTTCAACGCCTTGCATACCTGTAGCAAGATCTGCCTCAAGTGCGGGATCTAGATCAGGAATGCCGAATGATGACATTAGCGAAGGAAGGCAGCTGAACTTTGAATAAAGTTAATCAAAGGAGTTGGGTAGATTCCGAGTGCGAATGTTGCTACTGCAGATACTGTGATCGTGATCTGTGTGTAGATTGATGGAATCACAACGCTAGTTCCATCTTCGACTGGATCTTTAAAGAACATCAGAACAATTACGCGGATATAGAAGAACGCTGCGATCGCTGATGAAAGAACACCGGTAATCAAAATTGCAGTTGATCCACTTTCGTAGGCAGCAGAGAAGATTGAGAACTTTCCGATAAATCCGCTTGTTAGCGGGATACCGGCAAAGGCCAACAAGAATCCAGCGAAAGCTGTGGCAACCCATGGAGAACGCTTTCCTAGACCGCTCCAGCGATTTAGATCTGTAACTTCACCAGCAGAATCGCGAACTAAAGTCACAACCCCGAAGGCACCTACTGTGGCAATTCCATATGCGAAGAGATAGAAGATTGAAGATTCCAAACCTGATTTGCTTAGTGCAACTACACCTGAAAGCAAGAAGCCTGCGTGGGCGATAGATGAGTAAGCGAGCATGCGCTTTACATCGCGCTGTGCGATTGCAACAAGTGAGCCAAAGACCATTGTTATAAGTGCAATTGCGATAATCGCTGGACGCCATTGCCAGTAAGCCTCAGCGAATGAAACATAGAAGATACGGAGCATTGCACCGAATGCGGCAACCTTGGTTGCAGCTGCCATAAGAGCGGTAACTGCAGTTGGTGCGCCTTGATAAACATCTGGTGACCAAGCGTGGAACGGAACTGCGCCAACTTTAAAGAGAAGTCCAACTGAGATAAATGCGATTCCGAGCAGTAGATAAATATCGTTTCCGCTTCCACCGATTACCGCTGAGTGAATTCCAGCGAAGGTAACTGATGATGAATAGCCGTAAAGATATGCGATACCCATCAGGAAGAAAGCTGATGCGAAAGCGCCGAGCAAGAAGTATTTAAGCGCTGCCTCTTGCGACATCAAGCGGCGGCGGCGCGATAGGCCGGCCAATAGATAAAGTGGAAGTGAGAGAACTTCTAGCGCCACAAAGAGCGTAATTAAATCGGTAGCAACTGGAAAGAGCATCATGCCCGCAACTGCAAAGAGAGTCAGTGGGTAGATCTCGGTGACTCTTAGATCTTGCTGCAGTGATGCACGTTCTTCATCTGATCCTGGAAGAGCTGCAGCTAGTGCGGTGAAGTTCTCTTGATCTGCCAATAAAAATACTGAGATGATCGAAATAATCAGAATTGAACCTTGAATCAACATTCCTGCGCCATCGAAGGTAACTGACTCCATCGCAGCTGCTGATGAGGAACGATCGCGTACGCGAATTAGCGAAACTAGCGATAGAACCAAAGTGGCCAGAGTAATAAACAGTTGTGATGAAGCACGAGATTTACGAGGAGCAAAGGCTTCGATAAGCACGCCAAGAACAGCGCCACCAAGCACGATTAGGATCGGTGCAAGAAGTGCGTAATCAAGGGTTGGAGATACGAATTCAATCATTATTTGCCCTCACTCATGGTTGGCGCTGGATCGCTAAATCCTTGTTGCGAAATGATGGTCTGCGATGCTGGATTAATGATGTTTAACAGCGGTGATGGGTAGAAACCAAGCACAACGATCGTTGCGATAACTGGTGCGATCGCAATTTTCTCGCGCAGAGTTAGATCGCTTAAATTCTCATTGCCCGGAGTTGTTGGGCCATGGAGCGCGCGCTGTACCGGAATCAAAATGTATAGAGCCGCTAAGACGATACCGAAGGTAGCGATAACTGCGGCAACTGGATATCGCGTAAAGGTTCCAACTAGAACGAGGAATTCGCTAACGAAGCTAGAGAGACCCGGTAGCGCCAAGCTCGATAAACCTGCGATAAAGAATGACCACGCCATGATTGGTGTAACGCGTTGTAGTCCACCGAAATCTGAAATTGTCGACGAATTACGGCGCGTGATCATAAATCCGGCAACTAAGAAGAGCGCTGCAGTTGAGAATCCGTGGTTAAACATATACAAAGTTGAACCAGACATACCTTGCGATGTCATCGCGAAGATTCCCATGGTGATAAAGCCGAAGTGAGAAATCGAGGTATATGCGATCAAGCGCTTGATGTCTTTGGCGCCAATTGCAAGGAATGCACCGTAGAGAATGGAGATAACTGCCAAGGTAATAATCATCGGAGTAAATGTCTTACTTGCCTCTGGAAAGAGAGTTAAGCAATAACGGATCATTCCGAATGTTCCGACCTTATCGAGAACACCTAAGAGCAATACTGAAGTTCCAGGGGTCGCTGACTTTGCAGCATCTGGTAGCCATGTATGTAGTGGCCAGAGCGGAGCCTTGATCGCAAATGCAATAAAGAATCCGAGGAATAAGACGTTCTCCATCATCGGAGTCAAAACTGTATGCAATTGAGAAAGAGTTGTTATATCGAAGGTGCGGTTGCCGTAGCGAGTTGCCATGACATAGATACCGATAATGGAGGCGAGCATAAGCAAGCCACCGAAGAGGCTGTAGAGCAAGAATTTAACCGCTGCTGCAGCGCGATCGCCGGAACCAAAGCCACCGATTAAGAAGTAAACCGGAACCAACATCGCTTCAAAGAAGACGTAGAACAAGAAGACATCGGTTGAAGCAAAGACGCCGATCATCATTGTTTCAAGTACCAAAAGAAGTGAGTAGAAGACCTTAGAGCTCCAACGTCCGCCTTCAGATTCATTCCATCCGGCAACCACAACGATTGGAGTTAAGAGAACAGACATCAAAATCAAAACAAGTGCGATGCCATCGACGCCGAGCGCATATTTAATGCCAAAGGCGGGAATCCATTCGCGAGATTCTACGAATTGAAAACCTTTAGCGTTGAAGTCAAAAGAGATCGTCATGTAAATGCCAACAAGAGCAACCAATATTGTGGTCACAAGTGCGATCTGTTTAGTTAAAAGAACGTTTGTCTTAGGCGCTAGCGCGATGAAGGCGGTGCCAATCAGCGGCAGCAGCATCAAGAAAGAGAGGATGTTCATATCTGCCAGGTTCACGTTGTTACCACCCAAATTGCCGCGATTAGCGCTGCTGCGCCGATCAAGATTAGAACTGCATAGCTACGAACAAAACCTGTCTGAGTTTCACGGAGCGCAGAACCAGAGCCGAGCGCCATCTTTCCAACACCGCGAACTGCGCCATCAACAACCGAGTCATCGATCTTGACTAGGGCAGAAGTTATCGCTTGCCCTGGGCGCATAAAGAGCGCTTCGTTTACATCATCTTGGAGCAAGTCGCGTCGTGCGATGCGAGTAAAGATTGAGACTTTCTCTGGTGCCACGTTATCAATTTCAGAGAGTTGGTACTTGATGACTGCAATTGCAACACCAATTGCAACCATTGTGAGAGCAAGTCCAGAGACAACAATTGGAGGCAGAAGCTCGGTGTGCTCGCCGTGTTCTTCAAAGAGTGGCTCTAGCCAATGTTTAAAGGCTTTTCCACGATAGAGCAGATAGCCTGAAATAACTGAGCCGATTGAAAGGATCACCATTGGTATCCACATCAAGGCAGGTGATTCATGTGGATGTTGGTTATCGTCCCAACGCTTTGGACTTGTGAAGGTCAAGATCATTACGCGCGTCATATAGAAGGCGGTGATCGCTGCACCTAAGAGCGTGACTGAACCGAGAATAATTCCCTTTGCACCACCGGCATTTAGCGCCGTTTCAATAATCATATCTTTGGAGTAGAAACCAGCGAATGGTGGAACTCCGATAATTGCTAGGTAGCCAAGACCAAAGGTCACAAAAGTGATCGGCATAAATTTACGAAGGCCGCCATATTTGCGCATATTTACTTCATCGTTCATGCCATGCATTACCGAACCTGCGCCAAGGAACATTCCGGCTTTAAAGAATCCGTGGGTAAGTAAGTGCATGATTGCAAATGCGTAACCGGCAGGTCCAAGGCCTGATGCCAAGATCATGTAACCGATCTGAGACATCGTTGAAGCAGCAAGTGCTTTCTTGATGTCATCTTTAGCCATACCGATAATGGCACCGAACAAGAGAGTGATTGCTCCAACGATAACTACGAGAAGTTGAGCAGTTGGCGCAGCATCGAATACAAAGTTAGAGCGAACAATTAGATAAACGCCTGCAGTAACCATTGTTGCGGCGTGGATCAAAGCAGAAACTGGAGTTGGGCCAGCCATCGCATCGCCGAGCCATGCCTGCAATGGGAATTGCGCAGACTTTCCGACTGCCGCAACTAACAACATAACTCCGATGGCAGTCATAGCTGCTTCAGATGCATGATGTGAATGTTCTTTTACTCCGCTAAATGAAACGGTGCCTAGCGTGGCAAAGGCGATCATTATCGCGAAAGAAAGCCCCATATCGCCGATACGGTTCATGACAAATGCCTTCTTAGAAGCAGTTGCATACGCTGGTTTTTGATTCCAGAAACCGATCAATAGATAGGAGGCAAGTCCTACGCCTTCCCAACCAACATAGAGGTTGAGGTAAGAGTCACCGAGCACCAAGAGCAACATCGCTGCGATAAAGAGGTTTAGGTAGGCAAAGAAACGACGGCGATCTTTATCGTGAGACATATATGAGATGGAATAGATATGAATCAGCGTTCCGACGCCGGTAATAAGAAGTACAAAGCAGATAGATAACTGATCTAGTAAGAGCGATGCATCTACGTTAAAACTTCCAACGCTGATCCAGGTAAAGAGCTTCTGCGTCACTGGGCGTAGCTCTGCTTCGCGATCGAGCATCTGTGAAAGTTGAATTAAACCAACTGCAAATGATCCAGCAGACATCGCAGTAGCAAGTAGGTGTCCCCACTTATCAGCCTTACGTCCAAGAAGCAGCAGGGCAAGCGCGCCAAAGAGTGGAAGTGCGATTAAATAAACGAGACCGTTATTGGTAGCCATATTTATCGCTTCAACAAACTAGCATCATCGATAGATGCTGATCGGCGTGAGCGGTAGATCGTGACGATGATCGCAAGGCCAACTACTACTTCACAGGCTGCAACAACCATCGTGAAGAAGGCAACTACTTGGCCATCTAGCGTTCCGTTAATTCTTGAGAAAGTTACTAGTGAAAGATTTGCTGCGTTGAGCATTAGCTCGATACACATAAAGACAACGATTGCGTTGCGGCGAACGACTACGCCAACGGCGCCGATCGTAAACAAGATCGCTGAAAGGTAGAGATAGTTATCGAGGCTCATTACTTCTCCTCCACAACTGATGTATCGACGTTATCGAGTTGGAACTGGGCTGAATCAATTACATCGCCGCGCGCCTTGAGCGTTGCGGAAATTGAAGAAGGAGCTGGCGTTCCATCTGGCAAAAGCGCTGGAACATCAACTGCGTTGTGACGAGCAAAGACGCCTGGGCCAGGTAGGCCGGCAGCGCCTGCTAAAGAATCTGAGCGGAAACGATTTACTGATTGTTCGCGCTGAGTTGGGCGTGGAGTTGTGCGTTGATGATGTGCCAGAACCATCGCGCCAACGGCTGCGGTAATCAGCAGCGCTGAAATAACTTCAAATGGCCATACGTACTTTGAGAACAAGAGTGCAGCAAGTCCTTGCACATTTCCTGGTCCATTTGCAGCATCTAAACCAACTGGTTCGCGACCTAAAGTTGCGCGACCAAGGAGTGAAACCATTAGTCCGCCAAAGCCGACTGCTGCAGTGATTGCAATAGGTCGAAGTCCAGTAATTGTCTCGGTTAGCGAATCTGATGAATCAACACCGACCAACATCAAAATAAAGAGGAAGAGCATCATCACCGCACCGGTGTAGACAACCACCTGAACAATTCCTAAGAAGAGCGCACCTTGTGCGATGTAGAAAATTGCGAGCGTGACCATAACCCAAGCTAGTAAAAGCGCTGAGTGGACAGCCTTCTTAACTAACAACATTCCAAGTGAAGCAAGAACTGAGAGTGGCGCTAAGAACCAGAAGAGAACAGTCTCAGGTGTCTGAATTGTTAGTAAAGGTTCCATTATTTTTGCTCCTGTGAAGGATGTGCTTCCTTAACATCGCCGTTGTAATAGTTGGTATCGGTCATACCTGGATACATTGGATGTGGAGGTGGCAACATCCCTGCGCGAAGCGGACCTAGTAAATCGTCTTTTTCGAAGATCAATTTGCTGCGAGTTGAATCAGCGAGCTCGTATTCATTTGTCATTGTTAGCGCACGAGTTGGACATGCCTCGATGCAAAGTCCGCAGAAAACACAACGTAGATAGTTAATTTGGTAGACCTTGCCGTAACGCTCTCCTGGTGACATTTGGTTTTCAGGAGTGTTATCTGCACCTTCTACATAAATCGCATCAGCAGGACATGCCCACGCACAGAGTTCGCAACCGATGCACTTTTCGAGTCCATCTGGGTGGCGATTTAGCTGATGGCGACCGTGGAAACGCTCTGCAGTTGGCTCTTTAACTTCAGGGTATTGAACAGTGTTTACCTTCTTAAACATGGTTATGAAGGTGACCCAGAAACCCTGCGCCTGTTTGAGCAAACTCTTTGGACCAGGTTGCTCTACTTTTTCATAGGCAACGCTGGTGATATCTACATCTTTATTCTCTTTATTTACGAGTGGTTGAAATTCGTTTTGGTCAGCCACGATCGCCTCCCTTGTCTGAAACACTATTTGAAACATTGATTGTGGTTATCTCGGATGGAAGCGATGGAACGGCAAAACTTGGCGCTGCTGCTTCTGGGTAAACATGTGCAGCGCGCTTTCTCTTTGAGGCATCAACGGCTGTAGAAATTCCCATAACGATCAGAACTACGACGCCAGCAAAGATAAATGTGGTTACGCGAGATTGGCTGGTAGTAGAAATCAGACGAAGCGTTGCAACGACCAAGATCCAGAGCAATGAGACCGGAATCAAGACTTTCCAACCGAATTGCATAAATTGGTCGTAGCGCAAACGAGGAAGAGTTCCACGTAACCATACGAAAACAAAGAAGAAGAAGAGAACCTTTAAGAAGAACCAGACGAGTGTGAACCAGCCGCCGAGCCATTGCTCTGTAAAGCCAAGGCCTGGAATTGCGTGGTAACCACCAAGGAATAGCGTTGTTGCTAGCGCTGAAACTGCAATGATATTTATATATTCAGCTAAGAAGAAGAGCGCGAATTTAAGTGATGAATACTCCGTGTGGAATCCACCAACTAGTTCTCCTTCAGCTTCAGCCAAGTCGAATGGCGCGCGGTTTGTTTCGCCCACCATTGAGATTGCATAGATCACAAATGATGGGAAGAGAACTAGTCCGTACCACCACGTGCTCTGCTGTGCAGCAACGATTGATGAAGTCGACATTGATCCGGAGTAGATAAAGACTGAAACAAGTGAGAGACCCATTGCGATTTCGTAAGAAACAACCTGTGCGCTTGAGCGAAGTCCACCAAGCAGCGGGTAAGTCGAACCTGATGACCAACCGGCAAGAACAATTCCGTAGACACCAACTGATGCAGTGGCAAGAACATAGAGAACGCCAACTGGAAGGTCGGTTAACTGCATAACTGTTTCTTCGCCAAAGAAGTTAACTGGACCAGTCATTGGCATTACCGCAAAGGCCATAAATGCTGCAGTAACGCTGATTACTGGAGCGATGATAAATACAACTTTATCCGCAGCTGCTGGAATCAAATCTTCTTTCAGCGCAAGCTTTACGCCATCTGCAAGAGCCTGAATTAAGCCAAATTTTCCAACGCGGTTAGGACCAACGCGCATCTGCATACGAGCAACGATGCGACGTTCGCCCCATACAGACATGATCGTCAAGACAACACAAACTGCAAAGACAATAACTGCCTTAAGAGTGATGATCCAACCTGGGTCATCTACCAATAACTGGGCGTTATTCATGCCTTCACCACCGATACAACATCGCCGTGAACAGCATTTAATGAAATCAATACCTGTGTACCGAATGAGTTACGTGGCACCCAAACTGCATCATCATGAATATCTTCAACTAGAGCAGGAAGTGAAATTGATCCGTGTGAGTTAGAGACTCGCAAGATATCGCCATCTTTAACGCCCATTGCTTCGGCGCGCTTTGGAGAAATCACTGCAACAGATTTACGAGCGGTACCAGCCAAGTTTGCCTCGCCCTTTTGCAAAGTACCGAGATCTAGCAAGCGACGCCATGAAGTAAGTAGCGCTTCATTTCCAGAAACTTTATTTGCACCCGCTGCAGAAACTGCTGCGAAGTTAGCGCGTGCGCCATCCCATTTACCGAGTGATGAAATCTCACGCGCTGCTTGGGTAACTGTGCCGAGCATGATTGACTCGCTCATTTCATCAGCGATTGCCGACAAGATGCGAAGATCAGAACGATTTAGTGAGTCTGCAACTGCGGCATCGAAGGCGCGTGCGCGGCCTTCCCAGTTAAGGAATGAGCCAGATTTTTCAGTAACTGCAGCAACTGGCAGAACTACATCAGCCACATTGGTAACTGCAGAGTGTGCAATCTCGAGTGAGACAACAAATGAATTGGAAAGTGCGGCAAGTGCTGCTGCGCTATTTGGCATATCTTGTGGATCAACGCCACCAACAACAACTGCATCAAGTGAACCGTTGCCAAGGCTTTCAATAATTTCAGAAGTTGTGCGACCAACGTTTGCAGGAATTGTTGGAACGCCCCAAACAGCTGCGATATCCACGCGCGCTGCAGCATCGGCAACTGGGCGGCCTCCTGGAAGAAGTGTGCCAATTGCACCAGCTTCAAGTGCACCGCGTTCGCCTGCGCGACGTGGAATCCAAGCAAGCTTTGCGCCAGTCTTTTCTGCAAGTGCAGAAGCTGCAGAAAGCAGACCAGTTGTTTCAGCGGCGCGTTCGCCGACCAAGATAACTGACTTACCGGTTAGAGACAGTGCTGAAACTGCAGCGCCTTCAGATCCTGGTGCGACCTTAATAAATTCAGCCTTTAACTTTTCAACACCGATTGAAAGCTTGGTTGCAACTGCGCTGACCTTTAGCGCGCGCTTGCGAACCTGCTTATTGATGCGAAGGAAGACGATTGGTGATTCTTCTTCTGGTTCAAAACCAATTAGAACCACATGATCTGCGATATCTATATCGCGGTAGGTAGTTGCTGATCCAACAACTTTTGCGCCAAGGAAATCGCGTTCTTCGTCAGATGAAACGCGGGCACGGAAATCAATATCGTTTGTGCCAAGTGCAATGCGTGCAAACTTGCTGTAACCGTAAGCATCTTCTGCAGTTGCGCGTCCACCAACTAGAACAGCGGCGCGCTTGCCCTTGAGACCTGCTGCAGCTGCAGCAATTGCCTCTGGCCAAGATGCAGGAGCAAGAACACCATCAGCGCCACGAACCATAGGAGTTGTTAGTCGATCAACTTCAGTTACATATTTAAATGCCCAGCGACCTTTATCGCAGTTCCATTCTTCATTAACTGCGGCATCATCACCAGCAAGGCGACGCAAAGTCTTTCCGCGACGAACATCGGTGCGCATATCGCAACCTGATGCGCAGTGTTCGCAAGCAGAAGGAGTTGAAACTAAATCGAATGGACGAGCGCGGAAGCGGTAAGCAGCGCCAGTAAGTGCACCAACCGGACAGATCTGCACAGTGTTACCTGAGAAGTAAGACTCGAATGGTTGGTTCTCGTAGATACCAACTTGCTGCAGCGCACCGCGCTCGCTAAGAGTAATAAATGGATCGCCAGCAATTTGATCAGAGAAACGTGTGCAACGAGCGCAGAGAACGCAACGTTCGCGATCGAGCAGAACTTGTGAAGAGATCGCAACTGGCTTCTCAAATGTGCGCTTTACGCCTTCGAACCGAGTCTCACCATTTCCGGTGCTCATCGCTTGGTTCTGCAATGGACATTCGCCACCCTTGTCGCAAACTGGGCAATCAAGTGGGTGATTAACAAGAAGAAGTTCCATAACTCCGCGCTGTGCTTTTTCAGCAACTGGTGAAGTTAGTTGAGTCTTTACGATCATATTTGGTTCTACTGGAATCGTGCAGGAAGCCTGTGGTTTTGGAAATGCGCGACCGTTGATTTCGATATCAACTAAACATTGGCGACAAGCGCCAACTGGATCAAGAAGTGGGTGATCACAGAAACGTGGAATCTGAATTCCAAGTTTTTCTGCGGCGCGAATAACCAAAGTTCCCTTTGGAACGCTGACCTCAAAACCATCGATAACAACGGTGATGAGTTCTACTGCTTGCGCGGTTGTGTTCTCTTGAGTCGTTGTCATTATGCGTTTGCTCCAGAGAAGAGAGTTGATTTAACTGGATCGAATGGGCATGCGCCATTTGTTAAGTGGGCGATGTATTCGTCACGGAAATATCTGATTGAAGATGTGATTGGGCTAGTTGCGCCATCACCAAGTGCGCAGAATGAACGGCCCATGATGTTGTCGCAGAGATCGAGCAACTTAGCTAGATCTGCTTCAGTACCAACGCCGTTTTCTAGATCACGCAGAATCTGAACCAACCACCAGGTGCCTTCGCGACATGGTGTGCACTTGCCACATGACTCGTGCTTGTAGAACTCAGTCCAACGAAGCACCGCGCGAACAACGCAAGTTGTTTCATCAAAGATTTGCAGCGCTTTAGTTCCGAGCATTGAACCCGCAGCGGCAACGCCTTCGTAATCAAGTGGAATATCTAAGTGCTGATCTGTAAATAGTGGAGTTGAAGATCCACCTGGAGTCCAGAACTTCAGCTTATGTCCGGCGCGAATTCCGCCTGACATCTCAAGAATTTCACGAAGGGTAATTCCAAGAGGTGCTTCAAATTGACCAGGGTTTACAACGTGGCCAGAGAGTGAATAAAGGGTTGTTCCCTTTGATTTTTCAGTACCCATTGATTGGTACCACTCAGCGCCGTTTGCGATGATCGCAGGAACTGAGGCGATTGATTCGACGTTATTTACAACTGTTGGTCGTGCATATAAACCTGCGATCGCAGGAAATGGTGGGCGCAGACGTGGTTGACCACGGAAACCTTCAAGTGAATCAAGTAGCGCTGTTTCTTCACCGCAGATGTAGGCGCCGGCACCGACGTGGAGAACAACGTCAATTCCTTTTCCAAGGTGGCCCGCTTTGTAAGCATCTTCGATCGCTTGATTTAAACGGCGAACAACATGGGTAACTTCACCGCGAATATAAATAAATGCATGCTTTGCACGAATTGCATGGCAAGCGATGATGCAGCCTTCAATAAGCACGTGTGGGTTAGCCATCAAAAGTGGAGTGTCTTTGCAAGTACCTGGCTCTGATTCGTCAGCGTTTACAACTAAGTAGTGATCTTTGTTATCACCTTGTGGGATAAAGCCCCACTTCATTCCGGTTGGGAAGCCTGCGCCACC
>JAPLBI010000149.1 GCA_026392815.1 Actinomycetota bacterium | reverse complement strand
TGAATCAAAGACTCTGCTGGAAATATTGTGGGAGACGTACTCACTGCAACTTGGCCCCGCTAAAGGCGTGCTCCGTAAATATGAAATTGATAAGCAAGCAGAGCAGAAGTTCTCTTCCCTATCTGGTGGACAACAAGCGCGCTTTCAAGTCTTATTGCTAGAACTATCTGGTTCAACTTTGTTATTACTAGATGAACCAACCGATAACTTAGATCTAGCGAGCGCGGAAAGTTTAGAGAACGCACTTGATCGCTACGAAGGCACAGTTCTTTCGGTTACTCACGATCGCTGGTTTACTCGCGGATTTACCCGATTCTTGATCTTCGGGGCCAATGGCCAGGTTTATGAGAGTCCAGAGCCGATCTTCGACCATTAAAGGGCGGGTCGCATGCGTGGATTTAGGCCATTTTGACCCTGCTACGCATGAAAGGTAAAGTTCATCCCCTGCGCCAGATAAGGCGCCGAAGGCAAAACCGCAGAACCAAGAGCTCAAACTAAGTTCAAACTATGAAGAAGAAGGTAATAAAGCATGCGCACATATAGTCCTAAGGCTGGAGATGCCGTCCGCAATTGGCACGTCATCGATGCACAAGATGTAGTTCTTGGCCGCCTTGCAACACATGCTGCTGTTCTTCTTCGCGGTAAGCACAAGGCAACATTTGCACCACACATGGATATGGGCGACTTCGTTGTAATCATCAACGCAGAAAAGATTGCTCTTTCAGGAAACAAAGCGCTTTCAAAGTTTGAACACCGCCACTCAGGTTTCCCAGGCGGTCTTCGCTCAACTGTTTACGGCGAGCTAATCGAAAAGCACCCAACACGCGCTGTTGAAAAGGCGATCAAGGGAATGCTTCCAAAGAACCGTCTTGGCCAGCAGGTTGCATCAAAGCTAAAGGTTTACGCAGGACCTGAGCACCCACATGCTGCTCAATCACCAACACCATATGTATTCACTCAAGTTTCACAGATCGCAAAGTAAGGGACCCATAACAAATGTCAGATACAACTTATAACGAAGTTACAGATCTAGACGAGAACGAAGTTCCTACTTCATACTCTTCAGCAACTCCAGCAGCTGCAACTAACCGCCCAGCAATCAAGGCACCTGGTGCAGGCACCGGTCGTCGTAAAGAGGCAGTTGCTCGCGTTCGTCTCGTACCTGGAACAGGTCGTTGGGTTGTAAACGGTAAGACCCTTGAAAACTATTTCCCAAATAAAGTTCACCAGCAACTAGTCTCTGAGCCTTTCCGTACTGTTGGTGCTGAAAGCCAATACGACGTATTTGCTCGTATCAACGGTGGCGGAGTATCTGGTCAAGCCGGAGCACTTCGTCTGGGCGTTGCTCGTTCACTTAACGAGATCGATGTTGAAGCACACCGTCCAGCGCTTAAGAAGGCTGGATTCCTTTCACGTGATGCACGTGTTATCGAACGCAAGAAGTACGGTCTGAAGAAGGCCCGTAAGCGTTCGCAATACAGCAAGCGTTAATTTCAAAGGCGCCCCAACGTGGCACTCTTTGGAACCGATGGAATACGTGGCTTAGCCAATCGTGATTTAACTGCTGAATTAGCACTTGATGTCGCTGTTGCCGCTGCACATATTCTCGTTGAAACAAATCCTGATAAATCTCATCGCCCTAGTTCTTCTGGCGAGATTGCAAGCAATTCTCGACCTATAGCAATCGTCGGCCATGACTCGCGCGCCTCTGGAGAATTCCTAGAAGCAGCCGTAGTCGCAGGTTTAACAAGTGCCGGCGTTGATGTCTATCGCGTAGGAGTTCTACCAACTCCGGCAATCGCACATTTAGTTGCCGAATCCGGTGCCGACCTCGGCGTAATGATTTCGGCATCACACAACCCAATGCCCGATAACGGGATCAAGTTATTTTCACGTGGTGGCGGAAAGTTAGATGACGCCATTGAAGCAGCGATCGAAGCGCGCATCGGCGAACCATGGGAGCGCCCAACCGGCAGCGGTGTGGGACGTGCGATCAACGATGAAAGCGCTCGCGAACGTTATATCGCCCACCTTCTCTCATCTGTTTCAACTCCGCTAAAGGGTTTAAAGATCGTTGTCGATTGCGCAAATGGCGCATCTTCAACTGTGGCACCTGATACTTACCGCCGCGCAGGTGCAGAAGTTATCTCGATCTTCGATGCTCCAGATGGCTGGAATATCAACGATGATTGCGGCTCTACACACCTGCATCAACTTCGCACTGCAGTGCTTCGCGAAGGCGCTGACTTTGGAATCGCACACGATGGCGATGCTGACCGTGCGCTAGCGATAGATGCGCAAGGCAACGAAGTCGATGGCGATGCAATCATGACCATTTTGGCGCGCGGATTTAAAGCATCTGGTTCGCTGAAATCAAACACGATTGTGGCAACTGTGATGAGCAACCTCGGTTTCTTCCACGCGATGAAGAACGCTGATATCAACGTTGAAACAACGGCCGTCGGCGATCGTTATGTATTAGAGAAGATGCTGGAAAAAGGCTATTCACTTGGCGGAGAACAATCTGGTCATTTAATCATGCGCGAATTCGCAACAACGGGCGATGGAATATTGACCGCCCTTGCACTTGCGCAAGAAGTTGTTAAATCAGGCCAACCTTTGCAAGATCTTGCATCAACAATGGTGCGTTTCCCACAAGTATTAGTAAATGTTAAGGACGTTGCCAAAGAGCGACTTGCAGATTCTGCAGTGATTAAGGCAGCAGTTTCAGCGGCAGAGGCGAAACTTGGCGAACATGGTCGCGTTTTATTAAGAGCATCTGGCACTGAACCGCTTGTCCGCGTGATGGTTGAAGCCCAGAGTGATAACCTAGCCAGCGAAATAGCAAACGACTTGGCAAAGGTCGTTCAATCAGAGCTGGGGTAGATAACAGTGTGCGGAATTGTGGGTTACACAGGGCCACAGTCTGCAATAACTCCGCTCATCGAAGGTCTGCGTCGTCTTGAATACCGCGGCTACGACTCAGCCGGAATCGCACTTGGTACAACGGGCGCTCTATTTATTGAAAAGCGCGCCGGTAAGTTAACAAATCTTGAAGGCTCACTTCCTGCAAATATGCCGGTTGTTCACTCTGGTATCGGCCACACTCGTTGGGCAACACATGGTGGACCAACTGATCGCAATGCGCATCCGCACACAGATAATGAAGGAAAGCTTGCCGTTATCCATAACGGCATCATCGAGAATTATTCAGAGCTAAAGGCCGAACTCCAATCACGCGGCCACGAATTTTCATCAGATACTGACACTGAATCAGTCGCACATTTACTCTCTGAACTTCGTAAATCTCATGGTGGCGATTTAACTGCCGCGATGTTAGATGCGGTAAAGCGCTTACGCGGCTCATTTACTCTGGTTGCAGTTCACGCCGATGCCCCTGAAGTAATTGTTGGCGTACGCCGTAATTCACCTCTCGTTGTTGGTTTAGGCGATGGCGAAAACTTTATGGCCTCCGATGTTGCAGCCTTTATCGATTACACCAAGCGCGCGGTAGAACTTGGCCAGGACGAGATCATCACCATGACGCCAGCCGGCATCAGCATCATTGGCTTAGATGGCAAAGCAGTGGTTCCCAAGGAATATGCAATTACTTGGGATTCAGCATCTGCGCAAAAAGGTGGCTATTCACACTTCATGCTCAAGGAGATCTTTGAACAACCCAAGGCAGTTGCTGACACTTTGATTGGCCGCTTAACAGATAACGGCAAGATCGAACTTGATGAATTACATATGTCAGAGGCTGAAATTAAAGCGCTCAAGAAGATTGTAGTAATTGCCTGTGGCACTGCTTATCACGCAGGAATGATCGCTAAATATGTAATTGAAAAATGGGCGAAGATTTCTGTAGAAGTAGAAATTGCCAGCGAATATCGCTACCGCGATCCGATTATTGATTCCAACACTTTAGTTATCGCCATTTCTCAATCTGGCGAAACCATGGATACCTTGATGGCGATCCGCCATGCCAAGGCTGCTGGTGCGCGCGTACTTGCGATCTGCAACACCAATAGCTCAACTATTCCGCGCGAATCAGATGCAGTTCTCTACACACATGCCGGTCCTGAAATTGCAGTCGCTTCAACTAAAGCGCTGCTAACCCAGATCGTTGCCGTTGATTTAATTGGTCTGCATTTGGCACAGGTTCGTGGTGAGTTAACCGATGCTCAGGTTCGCGATCTATATAACGAAATGCTCGAACTACCAGGCAAGATCGAACAAATCCTCGAAACCGTAGAACCGCTTCGCGCACTAACACGCACTTTTGCAAAATCCGAAACTGTTCTCTTTATCGGACGCAATATTGGTTACCCAGTTGTTCTAGAAGGCGCTTTGAAGCTGAAGGAACTCGCATATATCCACGCCGAAGGATTTGCTGGGGGAGAGCTCAAGCACGGTTCGATCGCGTTAATCGATGCTGAAAAAGGTACGCCAGTAATCGCGATCTTGCCTTCTGGTAGCGATCACTCGCTAGATGAAAAGATGCTGAGCAATATCCAAGAAGTTAAAGCTCGTGGTGCACGCGTAATTGTGATCGCACATGAAGGCGCTGAAGTAGTTGGCGCAGAACACATCATTCGCATCCCAGCATGCTCACCGCTCTTCCAACCAATCTTGGCCACAGTTCCGCTACAAGTATTTGCCTACGAAATGGCGATTGCACGCGGCAATGATGTTGATCAACCTCGCAATTTAGCTAAATCAGTAACGGTCGAATAATTATGCAAGCAGTACTCGATACGCGTCGCGCCCAGATGGTGCGCGCTGCGCGCTGGTCTGCGGCTCTATTTACTGGATTTCTTTTGATTACCCATCAAGTAATTATCAACGGTCCTCTAATCGAGATTGATAAGTGGATTCACAATCTAGAACGCCCTGAATTTCGTGGCGTAAGTGGATTCATAATTCGCAGATTAGATGACCTTGGTTTGCGTGGCGTTACCGCTACCGCACTTCTTATTGCTGCCTTCTATATTGCCCGCCGCTTTAAAACTTGGCGCCCACTTAACTTAGCAATTCTCTCGTTGATCTCACTTAATGTCGTTGTCGGTCTCTTTAAATTTGGCTTAGGACGGACCAAGCCAAAGGTTGGAATCGATCTACTTCACTTTGGTGGAATGTCATACCCAAGTGGCCATGCCTCAAATGCACTTCTTACTTGGGGAGTCCTTGCATATTTAATTTATCGCTACGCCCACGTCGATCGCTATCGCGGCCGCCTGGCTAGCGCAGGCGTTGCCACAATTAGTTTGACCGTTTGCATAGTCTCTTTAGTCCGCGACACTCATTGGTTCTCGGATCTGCTCGGCGGTTTATTCATCGGCGCATCTCTCTTGGTTTTGGTGATCGCGGTAGATCGCTATTACCCATCTAATAGCCAACGCTCCTAACGCCAATTAGACTCCACCCCATGATCGATGGGATTGGAATAGATGTCGTTGATATCGAGCGTTTCTCCCAATCACTCGAGCGCACCCCATCACTTCGCGAAAAGTTATTTACTCCTGCTGAACAAGTAAAACCAATTCATTCACTTGCAGCGCGCTTTGCCGCTAAAGAAGCGCTAGCAGAAGCGCTTAACGCCGGCCATGGACTTTCTTGGCATGAAGC
>JAPLBI010000195.1 GCA_026392815.1 Actinomycetota bacterium | reverse complement strand
GCTGGCTGTACTTGGAATCCGCCTGGCAAGCCAATCCACGCCTTTGCACCATTTACTTCATCACCAATTCCCGGAATCAAAACCAAGGTAAGTCCGATAACGCCAGCAATCCATAAAAATGGCGTGTACGCGCGGATTAATCGGTAATCAATAATTGTGGTTCCCCATGCGAGCAGAGAGCCGATCAAGATATTTACAACATGGCGCTTTAGGTAATACTCGGGATCTAAACCATTTGCTGCATACCAATTTCGCGTTGCGGCATAAACCAAGAGGGTTCCGATTACCAACAAGATGGCGACCGCGATTGTAAGAATCGGATCGAATCCTGCAAAGGCCGATGGGCGATGTGATTTGCGGTAGTTAATACGCTGAGACATCAAGCTCATTTAGCACCTTTAACTTTTGTTGCTGGAGAAATCTTCGGCAATCCTACGGGTGGAATTCCGCTTGGGAATAAGATCTTGGCAGAGCTCACTTTAGAACCAACAACTCCAAAGAGCGTTTCGTAGATCTTTCGTGTTCCTACACCTGAGACAGAAGCGCCAAAGCCACCCTGGCTAACCATCATGACAACTACAAATCTAGGTTTATTGGTAGGACCGTAGGAGGCAAACCAAGATGTATCTGCCTTGGCGCTGCCATTTGGGTTGCGACCAAAGACTTGAGCCGTTCCGGTTTTGCCACTGATTGGAATTGGAAACGAATTAAATGCTCCTGCTCCAGTTCCGCTTATAACAACTTCGCGAAGTGAACCATGAAGGAATTTAATCGTCTCTTTAGTCGCAGGGATTACTCCTAATTTCTCTGGCTTAAATTCCTTAATTACAGTTCCATCTGTTTTCACAATCGCTTTGGCGATAGTCGGTTTTAAGATCGTTCCACCGTTGGCGATTGCCGCATACATCTGCGCCAGCTTTAGCGGAGATATAACTGTGTCACCCTGGCCGATTGAGAAGTTAACGGCGTCTCCTGCACGAATCTTGTCGCCATCGAGGCAGTTCTCGTAAGCAAGTTGGATTAGGAATGCAGTCTGCTGGCTTTTAGATGAGCGCTCTTTATAGTTGCAATAGAAATCTTTATTCTGCTGATACCAAGATTTACGCCATTCACGGTCTGCTAAACGCCCAGAAGATTCAGAAGGTAGATCAATTCCTGTTTTGACACCAATCTGGAAACCCTTGGCTGCGTTAAAGAAGTAATCATTGGCGCTTGACTTCGGTTTTAACCCACCATCACGCAACCATTCGTCAAAAGCAATGCGATACCAAATCGTGTCACAGGAAACGGCGATCGCTTTCTTCAGAGAAATTCGGCCTAACGCCTTGCTATCAAAGTTTTGAAAAGCTCGCGTTCCGACTTCAACTTGTGAAGGACAATCGTAGGTAGCGTTTAAGTCATATCCTGCATTTGCCGCAGCAACTGCCGAAACCGCTTTAAATGTTGAAGCAGGAGCAAAGAGTCCTTGCAGTGCGCGTGAAAGCGCTGGCACACCAGCCTTCTCGCTATATAAATTCTTTGCCTCAGCAACTGTAAGTCCACGTTCATACGAGTTTGGGTCATAAGTCGGATGTGAAGCCAACGCAATTATCTGTCCATTGCGCACATCCATAACGACTGCAGCTGCGCCATCTGATGGATATCCCATTGATCGCGCACGTCGCACTGCATCGGCTAGCGCCAATTCGGCAGCGGCTTGAACGCGAACATCAATACTTGTTACTAGGTGATTTCCACCAACTGGCTTTGAATTTTGAGTGGTACTTGTTACCGCTTCTTTGCGATCAACGATTACCGTCTTAATACCTGGCGATCCACGTAAATACTCATCGTATTGAATTTCAAGTCCTGCTTTACCAATTGACTCAGATCTGAAATAACTTCTGCCGTTAGCGCCCGATAAATCTTCTTCTGTTAACGGTCCGATGTAACCAAGTAAATGCGCAGCATTAGCGCCAGCGTTTGCAGGATAGTTTCGGATCGAAACTGGCGTTGCCGAGACTCCCGGATATTGATCTGGGCGTTCAACTATACGTAAAGCAAGTTCAGGGTCTGCTTCTTTAGTTAACGGAATAGGTTGAAAGCGAGATCCGGTCCAGCATCCCGCACGTTCTCCCTTGGCAAGTTCTCCGCAAAGTCTGGTTCTTTGATAAACATCTCTATATTCAATCTTAAGTAAGGTAGAAAGACTTTGCAGAACCGCTACACCTTTATCTGGTTGACGATCCAGTTTTGTGCGATCTACGGTGATAGCGACACCGACTCGGTTAAGTGCCAGTGGCACCCCCGATGAATCAACTATTAACCCACGTGTTGCAGGCGTG
>JAPLBI010000116.1 GCA_026392815.1 Actinomycetota bacterium | reverse complement strand
TCTCCATAAAGCGCGAGCGCCATCATCGGGGCGATACATGCCATCGCTAACCCGGTTCCACCAACCACCTGCTTCACACCAACGCGATAGAACTGCATGGATGCGAAAACGTTTGCCACGAAAGGTGAATTCAATGGGGGTAGCTGCTCCATCGGAAACTACTTCGTGGGCTGGTGATATCTCTGGGACTGACATTTTTACGCGCCTCTGGCCTTCCTGTGGACAATTCGAACATGTGTTCGAAAACTAGCCCAAGGGGCTGACAGGGTCAAGGTGGGAGCAGGTGAGCCCAGACCAGTCCAAATGGGAGGGAGTTCACCCGCCCTTAACGGCGTGGCAACCCGATCGACCACCTATACCTAGCAATATCCGCCTTATGAATAAAACCCTCACACGTCCTCGCGCCCTTTGGGGCGCAGCCGTTGCAATTGCAGCTCTTGCGATCTCAACGGTTACTCCTATCGCATCTGCCAATACCTATTCGGCACCATCTGCGCCGACAAACGTTGTCGCAACTGCATCAGCAACCGGCATCAAGGTTCGCTGGACACGATCTGCTGATGTAAATCCAGCAATCACTCACTACATCATCTCTGCCGGCGCCGGTTCTTGCCCAATTATTTCGCGCGCTTCAAATCCAACTTCCGTAACACTTCCAGTGCTTGCTGGACAGACAACAATCACACCTGTTGTTCAGGCGGTAAATGCTTACGGAATTTCCGCGGCAGCAAAAGCCAATAAGAGTTTTACTGCTGCCTCGCTAGTTGGAACAATGATTCGCGCTGACCTTAAGTCAGTTCAGTTCTTGCAATTTAGCGATTTCCACGGCGCTCTTGAAGCATCTGCAACCAGCATGGGCGCTGCAGTAATGGCATCTTCATTTGCTGCAGAACGCGTTAAGAATCCAACCACAATCACCGTTTCTTCAGGTGACAACATTGGAGCCGCTCCTCAGATTTCATCTGCATTTGAAGAGATCCCAACTATCGAAGCGATGAACCTAATGAAGGTTGATGCGTCGGTATTTGGTAACCACGAACACGATCGCAACGTTGCTCACCTTGCAAAGGTGATCGGAGCATCTGAATTCCAGTGGGTTGCATCTAACTACAGCACTCTTAGCGGTCTTGATTCAGGAACAAAGGCAGCTAAGGAATACACAATCATCGAACGTGGCGGTCTAAAGATCGGCATCGTGGGTTACAACACTTCACAGACCAAGGAGCAGGTATTCCCAGGAAACTTGATGACTCCAAGCGGCAAAGAGATTGTTATCGATCCAAGTGTTGAGACTGTAAACAAAGCGATTAAGGCGGCCAAAGCTGCTGGCGCTGACTTTGTAATTGCACTAGTCCACGAAGGTTGGACCGAAAACCTTGAAGGCAAGGCAGAAGGCCCACTTCCTGCAATTGCCAAGGAGATCCAAGGCGCGGCAATTGTCTATGGTGGACATAGCCACTTGACGTATTCATCATCAAATCCCGGAACAGTTCGCACTGCACCAACACTTCTTGCACAGGTTGTTAACTCAGGTACTGAGTACACACGCTCTGCAGTCTGTTTCGATACATCACGTTCGAAGGTACTTGGCTCATCAGTTGAGTATGTAAAGAAAGCCGATGTAGCAGTGAAGGTTGGATCAGTCTCTGATCAGTTCCCACGTGGCGGAACACCTGCGGTTGAACGCTCAGGTGAAAACCCAACAGGTAACTACACAACCGATGTCATCCGTGCGAAGTACAAGGTTGACTTTGTACTTACCAACGGTGGCGGTATCCGCGACACACTTCCAGCTAAGACATACACACCTGCAGATAAGACGTTGAAGCGTCCTGCAACTGGTTCAACTGGACCATACGATGTAACTCTGGGCGATGCACTTACCGTTTATCCATTCGGTAACTCTGTATCAACTACAACGATTACTGGTGCAGGTCTTTGGAAGGCGCTGGAAAACGGCGTCTCTAACTTCCCTACCGATGGTCGCTTCCCACAAATCTCAGGATTTAAGTTCACTTGGGATTCAACTAAGGCGAAGATGAGCCGCGTCGTTTCTGTCACAACACTTGATGGAAAAGCGATCGCAGCAGATTCGAAGGAATACACCATCGCAACTCTCGACTTCCTTGTTCAAGGTGGAGATGGATATGCCGGAACATTTGCTCCGTCAAAATCCAAGGTCCGCGACTTGTTAGTCGATGTATTGATCGATGCTCTAAAGGCGGATATGGCGGCCGGTAAGGTCACCAAGATGCCAGCGGCAGACGGTCGTATCGTCAAAGTTGCCTAAGTTGCCTAATTAACACGGCTTAAAGAAAAGGCCCGTCTTCTGAATGGAGGCGGGCCTTTTTGCGCGTGTCGCAACTGGAGATAGTTGAAATTTCAACTATCTCCCCCTAGAGTTCATCCAGTCAGAACCGCTATTAATCAGTTTCTAAATAAGGAGAACCATGGACGCAATACTCGTAATTGGCCGAATTCTTTTCGCCTTCATCTTCATCACCTCAGGAATCGCTCACTTTGCAAAGCTTGAAATGATGACCGGCTATGCCAAGTACAAGAAGTTGCCTGCTGCAAAGCTCGGCGTAATCGCAAGCGGACTTTTCTTCCTTCTCGGTGGAATCTACATCGCACTTGGTTTCTGGGTAGACCTAGGCGCCCTAATGCTCGCAATCACTTTGGTGCTTGCTGCAGTTATCTTC
>JAPLBI010000135.1 GCA_026392815.1 Actinomycetota bacterium | reverse complement strand
CTGCAACGGCTTCTGCACTTTTTTCCTTACTTCGCGCCCAAATAGCAATATCAGCACCCGCTACCGCTAAACCTTTGGCACATCCCAATCCGATCCCGCCGTTGCCACCAGTGATTACCGCGACTTTTCCGGACAGATCAAAGAGTTGGTTAGAGGTCAACAGAAACTCCTGAATCCATTGACTTATAGAGCGCTTCAACCATTTTCAAGGTGCCAATATTGTCGGCAACTGAGGCGCGAAGCGGTGCACCCGCAGAGACTGCATCCATTACCGGAAACCAACGAGTTGTAACTGGATAAGGCATCCATCCATCAGTTGGCACAACTTGTGAATTAACTTCTAGAGTATCTACACGACCATTTGGATAGTCATAGAGAAGTCCCAAGGTGCCGCGTATAGAACCTTTGTCGCCATCGATGCGATATTCGGCGTAATTATCGCCGCCGCGATTTACGTGGTTAGCATGGACAAGTGAAGTCACACCGCTCTTGTATAGAGCCGTTGAGATTGTTCGTGTTTCACCCTTAGGAAATTGCCCTGCTGTGCGGCCAGCGGCACAAAACACAGTCTTGGCATCTCCTAAGAACCAACGAATTAGATCGTGATAGTGAATTGAGTGCAACATGACTTCCAGGCGATCAAGATCTTTCGCCCACGGCCAGAGTTCCCATGGGGTAATCAAATTTACATTTATCGAGAAGTTGCTAACAGTTCCAATCCAGCCAAGCTCAACCATTTTATGAGCAGCCGCAACACCTTCTTCAAAGCGAAGTTGTTGGTTAACTGCGGCGATGATGCCAGCGTCTTTGGCTTGCTTAACCATCGCTTCACCAGCTGCGACAGTTGTAGCAAATGGCTTTTGGGCCAATATATGTTTTTTGGCTGCAGCCACTTGAGCAAATATTTCTGGTTGCGCTGCAGCCGGAACAGCAATATCTACTATCTCCACATTTGCATCAGATAAAAGTTCGGCAAGTGTCTTATAAACGGTCGGAATACCGTGGCGCTTTGCCACATCTTGCGCTTTAGCGTTATCGGTGTCAAAGATTGCAACCACTTCAAGCCCGGCCTTCTTATAAGCAGGTAGGTGCGCACCATCAACGATTCCGCCAGCACCACAAAGACCTATTTTTCGTTTGTTTTCAGGCTTAACTTCTAACTTAACTGCCTCTGCGACCTCGCGGAATTGTTTCGTACTTAGGTGTTTTCTCTAAAAGTGTGCGCATTCCATAGATCGTATCTCCGATAAAAGTTGGCTTGATAAAGCGCAACTTGTCATATCCATAACTGAAGGTATTTACATTGTTGTGGGCAAATAGACCAAGACCATAGCTAAAGACCATCGCCCCAGGAACTAAGCGTTTCTTAAAGAGGCCGTGCTCGCGTGCCCAAATATCATCGCCTACATATGGATGCATATCCAAGACGAGTGAGTTAAAAAGCATTACTTCGCCTTCGGAGATGGTGCGGCGAAGTGAACGGTCTACTTCTCCGACCTGGTAATCCTCGTAAAGCTTTACATCTTGATTCCAAATAGGAATCTCATAGCGAGCTTTCGGATCTGGATTTGGATTTTTCATATTTGCTCCTTTTATATGCCGAACTCTTTGCGAATTTTTTCCGTGTCTTCCCCAACATGTGGTGCGCCCTTTGAATGCTTAACTGTCTTGCCATCAATACGCATTGGTGAACGAGTCGTTGGAATCGTGATTTTTGACCCATCTTTACCGGTGCGCTCTGTTTTTTGAACCATATCGATTGCGCTAAATCCTTCATGCTCAACCAGTTCAGGCAGAGTCAAGACAGGAGCACACCAGATATCGGCCTTATCTAGTATTGCTAGCCAGTGATCAGTTTCTTGCGTTGCAATCTTCGCGCTCAGCGCTTTCATAATCGCTTCTTGCTCACTCCACCAAGATTTAGGATCTTCGTACTTATCTAAATCAACTCCAACTAATTTTCCGAGCGCTGGTATCGGCGTCATCGCGATCGCTAAATAGCCGTTTTTAGTTGGATAAAGACCATACGGGGCGGGCAAAAATGCATGTGCCGAATTGCCAGCGCCACGATTTACAACAACGCTCGGATCAAAAAGATTGGCAGAAATTAACTCAAATTGCAGATCTAACATTGACTCAAGCA
>JAPLBI010000041.1 GCA_026392815.1 Actinomycetota bacterium | reverse complement strand
GTTAGGGGTTGGATAGAGAATGTAATAACTCTCTTTTCCTGCAGGCGCCAGCGCTGGATCATCCTTAGTCGGAATTGTTACAAGCACTGATGGGTCAGTCATCAAAGTTTTCTTCTTGATTAGCTCATCAAAGACGCCATCCCAAGATTTTCCGAAGTGAATATTGTGGTGTGCAACGTGGTCGTACTTCTTAGAAGAACCAACTAGCAAAGTTGCACAAGATGGTGAGTACTTAAGACGCTTAATGTTTAGCGGAGTTTTGCCAAGCAGATCGCGCCAAACAACGGGCAGATCCGGGTTCATGACAACCACATCGCATTCGATGCGTTCGCCCTTATCGGTGATAACCGCTTTAGCGCGCCCATTTTCAACTTCTAGGCGAGTGACCGTGGTGCTGTATTTGAAAGTTACGCCGTGCTTTTGCGCAGCAGCGGCAAGTGCGCGAGGTACCGCATGCATTCCACCCTTAGGGAAGAAGACGCCATTTACTGAATCCATGTAAGCAATAACTGCATAGATTGCTAAAGCTTGTTGCGGACTAACGCCTGCATACATCGCCTGGAATGAATAAACCTTCTGCAGACGCGGATCTTTAAGGAATTGATTTACCTTTGGAGAAAGTTTTCTAAATCCACCGAGTGCGATCAAGCGCGCCAGATTAGGGGTCAACAAATTAAAAGGAGAATCGATGTTACGGTCGATGAAATCGTTCATCTCGTACTTGTATAACTTGGTTACGAAATCTACGTAACGGCGATAGCCCAGGGCTTCTTCAGCGCTAACTGTGCGACGGATCTCTTCTTCCATCTCAGCGGTATTGGCATGCACATCGATCTGCGAACCATCGTGATAAAAAGCGCGGTATAGCGGCTTTAGCGGTGAAAGCTCTAGCCAATCCTTCATATCTTCACCGACGCAGCTAAAGGCATCTTGAATTAGTGAAGGCATAGTTAAAACAGATGGACCGGTATCAAATGAGTAACCATCTTTTTCTAGTAAACCATTGCGACCACCCGGAACAGATTCGCGTTCAACGACCGTTACTTTGCGGCCTGCGCCCGCTAAGCGAAGTGCAGCGCTTAACCCAGCAAGTCCTGCGCCAACAACGACTACGTGATCGGTTGGTCCCTTTACCGTTGCTGGCATTTAATGGCTCCTACGAGTTGCGCTAGTTGCGAGTTCGATTAATAACTCGCGGGCTGAAGGGTCAATTTCATCAGAGTTTGCCGCAGTTAGCGCGTTGGAAAGTAGCCCCTCGATGAGATCTTCGACAACTTTAACTGCGCCCGTTGCGGTGATAAGCGCGCGAATTTCTTCGATTTGATCGGCGGTTAGATCTTCGCGGCCTAAGGCGGCGGTGATCTTGGCGGCGCTTGCTTGGTCTGCGCGCTCTAGCGTCATCGCCATTAAGACGGTGCGCTTGCCTTCGCGAATATCATCGCCGGCTGGTTTACCGGTAACAGATGGATCGCCAAAGATTCCGAGCATGTCATCGAAGATTCCGAGCATGTCATCGCGTAATTGGAATGCCTCACCGAGTGGCAGACCGTATGCGCTCAAGATATTTGTTAGATCTTTTCGTTCTGCCTCATCTGTAATCGCAAGTGATGCGCCTAAATGAAGTGGACGTTCAATTGTGTACTTTCCAGATTTATATCGTGCGATGCGAAGTGAGCGATCAACGCTAGGAGAACGTTCACCGGCTTCACGAACATCTAAATACTGACCGGCCATAAGTTCGATGCGCATCTCATCATGCACCTTCAGCGCCGATAAGAGCGCGCTGTTTTCAACGCCAGAGGTATGAAGTAAATGATCTGACCAAACTAAAGCTAAGTCTCCGAGAAGTACTGCTGCTGCTTCACCAAATTGATCTGCCAAACCGCTCATCGCTTCTTGTTGATGCAAGTTCTCAAAGTGGCGATGTATCGCAGGTTTTCCGCGGCGGGTATCAGAGCGATCCATTAAGTCATCATGGATAAGCGCACATGCTTGCAATAGTTCGAGGCTGGTGAATGCGCGAATATCGGCAGCGGTTGCAACCTTGCCAGTTGCCGCAAAGCCGGCATATGCAAAGAGTGGGCGAAGGCGCTTCCCACCTTCAAGCAAGAAAGATTCGAGGGCATCGCATACTGGGATTAACTCAGAGCCGATGCCACTTAAATATTCGCGCTGCAAGGTCAGATAAGAAGTTAGTTCGCTTTGAACCGTCTCGCGCACCGCTAAAAGCGTGCCACGTGCATCGTTAACCACGGCGCAACGGTACCCTGACCGCGTGGAGATGCGCATGAAGGAGATCGGCGAAGGCGTTACTTACTCCTTCGAGTTCTTTCCTCCGAAAGACCCAGAAGGAGAAGAACGCCTCTGGAGCGCTATGGGAGCGCTCGAACTGATCGCACCAGATTTCATCTCAGTTACTTATGGCGCAGGTGGGACAACCCGAGATCGCACTATCCGGATTACATCCGAGATAACGCAGCGCACTCATATTCCAACGGTTGCGCACTTAACTTGCGTTGGTTCAACGCGAGATGAGCTAATCGAAATTTTGGCGCGCTATAAGCAAGCTGGAATCCATAACATTCTCGCGCTACGTGGAGATCCAACTGGGGGACCGCGTGCACCTTGGACTCCAACACCTGGCGGTTTAAATCACGCCGACGAATTGGTAACGCTTGCTGCTGAAGTTGGTGGATTCACAATTGGCGTTGCCGCATTTCCTGATGGCCATCCCGCGTCAGGGTTAAATTTCGATGAAGATATTGAAGTGCTACTGCGTAAAGAAAAAGCAGGAGCATCCTTTGCAACGACACAGTTCTTCTTCGAAGTTGATAAATGGAGAGCCCTCGTCGATCGCTTATCAGCACGTGGCTCAAAACTGCCGATCATCGCAGGCATATTGCCGGTCACAAATGTTACGCAGTTAAATCGTATGGCCGAGTTAAGTGGCACACCGATTCCACCGGCTATCGCTGCGCGTTTTGAAGCGCTGAAAGATTCACCGGATGATGTCCGTAAGTTAGGTGTAGAAATCGCCACAGGCCTCTGTGAAGATTTACTGGATGCAGGCGTGCCGGGTCTTCACTTCTACACAATGAATACATCATCAGCAACGCGCGAAATATTTGAACAGATTAAAGATAAGAAACGCGGATGAATCAGACTGAGTTCTTTGCCAAGTGGAGCGCGCTCCACGGTAACGCTGAGATAAAGGGAATTGTTAAGGACTGGCTCAAGATCTCATTTGCATCGGCTAAATTCGTTTCAGCACTGCGCTTAACTCCGAACTTACTCACGCTGCTAGGAATTGTTTTTGCGGTTGCGATGGCGGTTAATCCACTATCGCTCTGGGCGATTCCGCTTCTGGTTCTCTCACTCTATGCCGATGGAATCGATGGCAGCGTTGCTATCTACCAAAATCGCGAGAGCCAATTCGGTGCGGTTCTGGATTCAGTTGCCGATCGCATCAGCGAAGCGCTCTGGTTCTACGTCGCTTACCGCATCGGCGCTCCAGCATGGATTGTTCTTCTAACTTATGTAACTGCATCAACGCAAGAATATGCGCGTGCCCGTTTAGGTGGTTTAGGTATCAGCGAAGTTGGAGTTGTTACGCCAGCAGAACGACCTGTGCGCGCAAGTTTTATCTTTATCGCCCTAGTTGCCTACGCAATCGGCTTTGACTTAGTAACTCCACTGATCGCAGTTCTCGCCGTACTTCAACTATTTAGC
>JAPLBI010000190.1 GCA_026392815.1 Actinomycetota bacterium | reverse complement strand
GGGCTACATCGTTACCCATTAGAAGCTCGAACATCGCCTCCGCTGCTGCGGCATCTTTAATTGTTATGCGGCGTAGGGTGCGCGCTGCTGGGTCCATAGTGGTCTCACGGAGCTGATCAGCATCCATTTCACCCAAGCCTTTATAGCGCTGAATTGGTTCTTTCCACTTCTTGCCTGCCTTTTTAAATTCAGCAGTTAACTTCTTCATCTCATCATCTGAGTATGTGTAGATGTACTCGCCCTTTTTGCCGCCACTACCCATTAGCTCGATACGGTGAAGTGGTGGAATCGCTGCAAAGACGCGACCGTCATCGATCATCGGCTTCATGTAGCGATAGAGAAGAGTTAATAGCAAGCAACGAATATGCGCACCATCAACGTCCGCATCGGACATCAAGATTATGCGGCCGTAGCGAGCATCGGCTAGTTCAAATGATTTACCGGAACCGGCGCCGATTACCTGAATGATTGATGCGCATTCAGAGTTATCTAGCATCTGTGAAAGCGATGCCTTTTGTACGTTAAGGATCTTGCCGCGAATAGGCAGGATCGCTTGGAATTCGGAGTTACGCGCTGCCTTGGTGGTACCAAGTGCGGAGTCACCTTCTACGATCAGAAGTTCGGTACGAGTTACATCTTCAGAACGGCAATCAGAGAGCTTGGTTGGAAGCGCAGATGATTCGAGGGCGTTCTTACGGCGCTGTAGATCTTTATGAGTTCGTGCAGAAATGCGTGTGCGTGATGCCGCAGCAACTTTCTCGAGAATCAATCGGCCATTGGCCTTATCGATACGACGAGTTGTGTTGAAGAATTCTTTCATCTTGTCGGCAACTACTGCAGAGACGATACGTGTTGCAGCCGCTGTGCCGAGAACTTCTTTGGTCTGTCCTTCAAACTGTGGTTCAGACATACGCACTGTGATGACGGCGGTGAGGCCTTCCATGATGTCATCTTTGATTACATCAGCTTCGTTCTTCTTCAGAGTGCCGGTGCTACGAAGTGATTCGTTAAACGCTTTGGTGATCGCGCGCTCGAAACCTTGAACGTGGGTTCCACCCTTTGGGGTAGAGATGATATTTACGAAGGAGTGAACGGTGGCATCAAAGCCATCACCCCACTTCATCGCAATATCTACTTCCATATCGCGTTCTACTTCAGTTGAAACCATGTGGCCTTTATCGTCAAGGACTGGAACAGTCTCTTGATAGTGACCGGTGCCATAAATACGAATTACTTCACCTACTGGTTGATCAGGCTGTAAGAATTCGCAGAACTCGGAGATTCCGCCCTTGTGATAGAAAGTCTGAGTTGTTACAGCTTTGGTGCGATTGTCATTAACAATCAGCGTTAAGCCTGGAACTAAGAATGAGGTCTGACGTGCGCGAGCGTAAACTTCTTCGATATCAAGTGATGCTTCCTTTAAGAAGATCTGGCGATCTGCCCACCACTTGATGCGCGTGCCTGTAACTTTTGCCGAAACTTTTCCGATTGTACGAAGTCCTGATTGTGGTGTGAACTCTGCCTTTGGGCCTTCGCCATCGAAGATGCCGGCAACGCCGCGCTTAAATGACATCCAGTAAATTTTGCCGTTGCGATCTACTTCTGCATCAAGACGTTCGGCAAGTGCGTTTACAACTGATGCGCCAACGCCATGCAAGCCGCCAGATGCAGCGTATGAACCGCCACCAAATTTTCCACCTGCGTGCAGCTTTGTAAGAACAACTTCAACGCCGGTTAAACCAGTCTTTGGTTCTTTATCAACTGGAATACCGCGACCATCATCGTGTACTTCAATGGAACCATCTGCCGCTAAATTAATTTCAATCTT
>JAPLBI010000066.1 GCA_026392815.1 Actinomycetota bacterium | reverse complement strand
TACGAGAACTTATCCACTTAGATCTTCGTTTACTCCGACCTATAACATGGCTATAAATCTGATCGCACGATTTGGTCGAGAGCGAGCCCACGGAAGTTTGGAATCTTCGTTTGCGCAATTCCAAGCCGATCGCGCTGTAGTTGGCTTGGTTAAGCAAATTAAGAAGAATGAAACTGCGCGACTTGAGTTAATGGCCAGCGCCGAATGCCACTTAGGTGACTTTGCAAGCTATGCCAGATTGCGAAGTGAGATAAAAGAGTTAGAGAAGTTGCTCTCCAAACGTGATGGTCGTAAAACTTTTGATAATCGCCAGAGGCAACATATGGAGAATGAGATTGACGGCCTACGCCGCAGCACGCGATCTCATCCCTGCCATTCATGTAACGATCGCGAGACGCATGCCCGCTTTGCTGAGCGCGCAGAACGCTTACATCGCGAATCCGAGGGCTTGCGCGGAAGAGTTGAGAACCGTACCCACGTTATCGCAAAAACTTTTGACCGCATTTGTGATGTATTGACCCACCTTGGATATATAGAGGGGGAGAAGCCACTTCCGCAAGGCAAGATCCTTGCAAAAATTTACGCAGAATCAGATCTTCTTCTAACCGAAACTATTCGTAATGGAATTCTCGATGAGTTGTCCGCTCCGGAACTTTTATCCGTTGTCTCGTGCATGATCTTTCAATCAAGATCTCGCGATGAATACGCACCAAAAATGCCACATCAAAACGTCACTAACGCACTTGTTGAGATCACCAAACTTTGGGCCAAACTTGAAGATATCGAGAACGAGTTCGATGTCAAAACTCAAAAGGAACCCGATTTCGGTTTTGCCTATATCTCTTACCGTTGGGCACAGGGCAATTCGTTAACCAACGTTCTAAAGGGTTCGGATATGTCGGTCGGGATTTACTTATGCAGATCGCTGGCGCCAGCGAAAAGCTACGTCCTGTTTGTCGAGAAGCAATTAAGCGTTTAGATCGTGGCGTCGTTTCATATATGGTGGATGACCTATGACTTTAATGCTCCTTGATAGCGCTTCTCTTTGGTATCGCGCTTACTACGGAATGCCAGATACCTTGTTGGCACCCGATGGAACACCGGTCAATGCAATACGCGGCTACCTGGATATGACGGCACGTCTAATTGGCATGTACTCACCGAATCGCATCGTTGCTTGTATTGAAGGCGATTGGCGCCCCTCATGGCGAGTAGATATTTTTCCGGATTACAAAGCTAACCGCCTGGAAGAAGATGGCGAAGGCGAAGAAGAACCAGATTTACTAACTCCGCAGATTCCCATCCTGCTAGATCTTCTTGATGAGTTTGGAATTCCGATGGTCGGTGTAGATGACTATGAGGCCGATGATGTTATGGCTACCTTTGCGGTTAAAGAACCTGGCCCAACTCGAATTGTTACTGGAGATCGAGATCTCTTTCAGTTAGTCGATGACAAACGTGATGTAAAGGTTGTTTATCTAGCAAAGGGTTTATCTCAGCACGACCTAGTCGATAAAGCGTGGATTGCACGTAAATATGCCATTCCCGGTGATCGTTACGCCTTATTTGCAATGTTTAGGGGCGATCCTTCAGATGGACTGCCTGGCGTTAAGGGGATTGGTGAGAAAGGCGCAGCGCTGATTGCAAACAACTTTGCAGACGTCGATGAAGCCCAGCAAGGAGCTCGTGACGCGCACCCATCGCTAAAGCCTGCTCTTGCTAAGAAGATAATTGAAGGCGCAGATTATTTAAAGATCGCACCTACCTTGGTCAACTGCGCAAGAGATGTCGCCCTTCCAAAACTTAATATCTCGATGCCGCAGAAACCAGCTGATCTTTCAAAGATTTATGAGATCAAGGAACGCTACGGACTTGGCGCAAGCGTTGATCGGTTGATTACTGCACTCAAATGGTGATCTTCTTATTTTCCGCGCTTGTTGTAAGTGCAGCATTTGAACCGATAGGTATTTGGTATCTCGCGCTCGTTGGTTACGCGCTTTTCTTTAGAGGGCTGTCGAAGAGTAGAAGACCAGTCCTAGCCTCATTTATCTTCGGAGCAATTCTTAACGGCATAGTTCTGCATTGGAGTAGTAAGTATGTTGGAGCGCTGCCTTGGCTCTTATTAACTTCGCTACAAGCAGCTTTCTATCTTCCAGTTGGTTGGATCTATCGCAAGACTGGCTCGCTTCGTTGGGTTCTCCTTACCTTTTTGATCTGTGAAGAGTTGCGGGCGCGCTTTCCATTTGGTGGATTTGCCTGGACCAGAATCGCCTTTAGCCAAGTCGAATCACCGCTCCTTCCATTAGCTGCAATTGGGGGAGTACTGCTACTTAGCTTCGCGACCTTACTTTCTGCGCTGGCGCTAAACCGTCTTAAAGTCCGGGCACTCGTTCTCGTTGCAGTCAGCTTTCTAATCGTTTCCTTCTTACCGAATAATCCAACCTCTTCAGAGAAGATTTCATTAATAGCGATTCAGGGAAATACACCTTCAGTTGGTCTTGAGTTCAACTCGCGAGCTAAGGCGGTCTTCTACTTGCATCGCGACACCACGCGCCAACTTGTGAAGCAGAAGTACGATGCAGTTGTTTGGCCAGAAAATGCCATCGACATCGATCCGCGAAATTATCCCGAAATTCTCAGTAGTTCTTACGGAGCAGGGATCGCCGGCGAATGCTTCCGTCATGTATGACGCAAAGGGAGAAGTTGAATCGACATACATTAAGCGCTACTTAACCCCTTTTGGTGAGTACATGCCGCTGCGCCGAGTCGCTGAAATCGTTTCTCCATATGCCAAGTCGGTAAACGATTTTAAACCTGGTCAGGGCTTTGTTTCGCATGACATTGGCGGATATCAAGTCGCGCCGATCATTTGCTATGAAATTATCAACGATGGTTTGGTTCGAGAGAGCGCGAATCAGTCTGGAGCAATTATTGTTCAAACAAATAGCGCGACCTTTGCAAATACCGCCGAAAGCGCCCAGCAATTAGCGATTACCAGAATCCGTGCAGTTGAGCATTCTCGCGAGATTCTCAGCGTTTCTACCGTCGGTATCTCGGCCTTTATCGATAATAGTGGCGCTGTGACATCCCAAACAACTGAAAACCTTTCAACTTCGATCTCTGGAGATCTAAAAATTTCGAATTATCAGACGTTATCTGATCGTCTAGGGGGAGTGGCTCCCCTTCTCGTACTATTATCTTCGCTAATCCTCGCACTTGGAATTCGCAGAAAGGTTTCGTGATGACTATCAAGATTGCACTTCTGATTCCAACTTACAACGAAGCAGTTTCAATTGTTGAACTTCTGGATCAACTAGCTTTTTTTCGTGTAAATAAGACGAGTAACTTTGATGTCATCGTGATCGATGACAACTCTCCAGATGGAACAGCAAAGATTGTCGATAATTTGCATCTTCCTTGGGTATCGATACTTCGCAGGCCCGGTAAAGGCGGATTAGGCGCTGCTTATCGCGCCGGTTTTGTACAAGTTCTCGCTGATTCGAGTTATACCCATGTGATAACTATGGATGCCGATGGATCACACCGAGTTGTCGATTTAGAGAAGATGATCGCTGCAATAACGCCTGGAAAGTTAATTGTTCTGGGAACTAGATGGATCCCTGGCGGATCGGTTGTTAACTGGCCAAAGCGGCGTCAATATCTATCGCGAGCTGGCACTGCATATGCCAAATTGGCCCTTGGAATCCCGCTTAATGACTTAACTGGTGGTTTCCGGGTTTATAGCGTCGAACTACTTAAAACTTTAAAACTTAGCGATATGCAGGCAACTGGTTATTGCTACCAAATCGAAATGGCACTTGCTGCACATCTTGCTGGAGCGAAAGAGATTGAAGTTCCAATTACCTTCGTAGAACGGATAAATGGCATTTCAAAGATGTCGCAGGCGATAGTTATTGAGGCGTTACTGCAGACGACCCGCTGGGGTATCTCACGCATACTTCGACCTAACGCCGATAAGTTACATTATGTTAAGTAACCCTAAATTAGCCCTGCCCCGCGGAATTTAGGCGCTAATTAGGCGTACGACTCGATCGGTGCACATGAGCAGACCAGATTTCTATCTCCGTAAGCACCATCAATACGACCAACGCTCGGCCAATACTTACCGGCAGTTCCGATCAGTTCACCGCTTATAAGGCCGCTAGCAGGCGCGGGAAAGGCTCCCATTTCGCGTGAATAGCGACGATCCCACTGGCTATCTACGACTGCACCAGCTGTATGAGGTGCATGACGTAGCGCTGAATCCTCAACCGCAATAGCCCCAACAGTTATCTCAGAAATCTCGCGATGGATCTCAACCATGGCGTTGATAAAGCGATCCATCTCTCGAACATCTTCTGATTCAGTGGGCTCGATCATCAGAGTTCCTGGCACTGGGAAGCTCATTGTTGGTGCATGGAAACCAAAATCCATCAAACGCTTTGCGATGTCATCAACGGTCACACCGCTGACCTTGGTGATCTCGCGGAGATCCAAGATGCATTCGTGAGCGATTAGCCCGCTTTCAGCGGTATACAAAATTGGATAGTACGGCGCTAACTTCTTCGCCATGTAATTAGCGGACAAGATCGCAACTTGGGTCGCATGCGTTAGCCCTGCTCCCCCCATCATTCGGATATAGCTCCAAGAGATCGGCAAGATACTTGCTGAACCAAATGGCGCAGCAGAAATTGGACCAGGTCCCGTTGCTGGGCCTGCTGTTTCATCGAGTGGATGATTTGGCAAGAACGGAGCTAGATGAGCACGAGCGATTACTGGACCAACGCCTGGTCCCCCACCGCCATGTGGAATACAGAATGTTTTATGTAGATTTAAGTGCGAAACATCTGCGCCAAATTTTCCAGGTTGCGCAAGGCCAACGAGTGCATTCAAATTTGCGCCATCTACGTAAACCTGACCACCTGCTGTGTGTACTAACTCGCAGATTTCACCGATCGCAGATTCAAATACACCATGCGTAGATGGGTAAGTCACCATGAGCGCTGCCAGGTTTGCACCGTGTTCTGCGATCTTCTCTTTTATATCTGCAACTGAAACGTTTCCGAGTTCATCGCAAGAAACAACAACAACCTGCATTCCGGCCATTACCGCACTTGCAGCATTGGTGCCGTGAGCGCTCGATGGAATCAAGCAGATAGTGCGATGGTTGTCGCCGCGTGAATCGTGGTAATTACGGATCGCTAGCAAGCCAGCGAATTCTCCTTGGCTACCAGCGTTTGGTTGAAGTGAAACTGCGTCGTAGCCAGTGATTGCAACCAACCAATCAGATAACTCCTTAATCATTCGGCGAGATCCTGCGCTCTGGTTGGCAGGTGAGAATGGGTGCAGCGCTGAGAATTCAGGCCAAGTAACCGCTTCCATTTCGGTTGCCGCATTTAACTTCATGGTGCAAGAACCAAGCGGAATCATCGTGCGATCAAGCGCAAGGTCGCGATCTGAGAGCATGCGCAAGTAACGCATCATCGAAGTTTCGGAGTGATAGGTATTAAAGACTGGATGCGCCAAGTAAGAGCTTTCTCTAACCGCGAACTTTGGAAGACCACTCCCCTGCGCCGCCAGATCAATTGAGATTCCAAAGATCGTTGCTAATAGGTTCAAGAGATCAACTGTGGTTGTTTCATCGAAAGAGATACCGACTTGGGTCTGGGAAATCTTGCGCAAGTTAATCTGCAAATCTTCCGCGCTCTTTATGAACTTATCGGCGGATTCAACGTTGATCGTTAACGTGTCAAAGTAGCTTTCATTGGCGATCTTGAAGCCCTTTGAAGTAAGTGCAGTTGCGAAGATGTGTGTCAGGCTATGAACGCGGTTGGCGATCTTCTTGAGGCCAACCGGGCCATGCCACATCGCGTAGAAGGCGCTCATATTGGCAAGGAGAACTTGGGCGGTACAAATATTGCTAGTGGCTTTATCGCGACGAATATGTTGTTCGCGAGTTTGCAACGCTAAACGAAATGCTGGATTGCCATGTACATCAACGCTCTGCCCAATTAAGCGACCAGGAAGAGAACGTTCTAAACCGGCACGCACTGACATGAAACCTGCATGTGGTCCACCAAATCCCATCGGGACTCCGAAGCGTTGTGCGCTACCGATGGCAACATCTGCGCCCCACTCCCCTGGCGCCTTTAATAAGGTCAGAGCTAAGAGATCTGTTGCTGCAATTAAGTAAGCGTCTTTACTATGAATTACTTCTGCTAAATCTGAATAGTCTTTGATTTCACCAAAAGTGTTTGGATATTGAACGAGAACTCCGAAGTACTCGATGCCAGAAATATCAGCAGCTGACTTGATATCTACTTCCACCACTTTGATTCTGAGTGGCTTAGCGCGTGTAATCACAACCGCCTTACTCTGTGGGTGAAGTGATGAATCAATTACAAATACTGCATCGTCAGAGCCTTTGAAATTACGGCGGGCTAGCGTCATAGCCTCAGCTGCGGCAGTTCCTTCATCGAGCATCGATGCGTTAGCAATAGTTAAGCCGGTGAGATCGCAGACTACGGTTTGAAAAGCAAAGAGCGCTTCTAAGCGTCCTTGCGAAATCTCTGGTTGGTACGGTGTGTAAGCGGTGTACCAAGCAGGATTTTCTAAAACGTTTCGTTTAATAACCGCAGGAGTAACCGTTCCGTAATAACCGGTTCCAATAAGTGAGGTAAAGACCTGGTTCTCGGAAGCCATCTGGCGAAGTAATTTGATCGCTTCAACTTCGGTAACTGCTGGTGGAAGATGCTTTTCGAGTGGTTCTTTCATTGCAATTGCAGAAGGCACCACAGCAGAGATAAATGTAACGAGTGATTTAAAACCAAGTTGCTCAAGCATCGCAACTTCATTTGCGTGCGTTGGACCTATGTGGCGATCAACAAATGCGCCATGTTCTAAAGTCAAAGCAACTCCCCCGATTAAGTTCCTAACTATTTAGCTAGCAACATATTGGGGAAGAATATGTCTTTTAGGCGCCTTTCGCCTTTCGACGTAATGAGAGCTCGTCGTTACTTTCACCACCTGCTGTAACGATCTCGCCATTGAACTCGCCTTGCAGCGATGCCAATGAACCCTCAACCTCATGCCAAACCTTACCCACTGCGATACCGAAAACGCCTTGACCCCCTTGCAGCAAGTCGATGATTTCATCTGGACTAGCGCATTCATAGATGGATGCGCCATCGCTCATCAAGGTAATGCTTTCTAACTCTGTAACTCCGCGACTGCGCAAATGATTTACGGCAGTTCGAATATTTTGTAGAGATACTCCTGCATCCAATAAACGCTTAACGATCTTTAAAACGAGAATGTCGCGGAAACCGTAGAGTCGCGCTGTTCCAGAACCACTTGCAGTGCGAACACTTGGTTCAAGCAAACCGGTACGTGCCCAATAATCTAATTGGCGATAAGAAATTCCAGCGGCTGAACACGCTGTTGCACCGCGGTATCCGATTTCATTCTGGCCATCGTGCGTAACTGGGGAGGTCACGTCGTTCTCGATTCTGCTCGGGGAAGCTTGGATGGGTTTCTCTTCTGGGCTAAGGCTACGAGCGAAGAGAGCTGTAAACAACGACCGACACGAGGCAAACCTCAAGTAGAGGGTGAGACTTCTGGCCCCTACCCTGCAAAGTCCTCCGGGTTGATCTGATCGAGAAATTCACGGAAACGCTCTAAATCTAGGTCGGTCGCCGCGCCTTCCTTGGCTCCGGTTATATCTTCCACGCCCTCGACTTCCAGGAGGCGTTCTGGGATATCAATTCCGACGAGATCCAGAAGGTCAGAGTCGGCCAAGATATTGCTCTTGGTGCGTAGCGCGATCGCGATCGCATCCGACGGTCTAGCTGAAACCTTCAGAAGTGCGGACTGGCTATCGCGGATCTGAATCTCGGCGTAGAAGATCCCATCCTTTAATTCGGTGATGTGAACTGCGGTCATCGTTAGATCTGCGACCTCCAAGAGGTTGGCGATCAGATCGTGGGTCAGCGGGCGTTGCGCCGCCATTCCTTGTTGAGCAAAAGCGATCGCAGTTGCTTCAACAGCTCCGACCCAGATCGGCAGGAAACGTGAGCCTTCGATCTCTTTCAATAAAACGATCGGTTGATTAGAGGGCATCTCAATGCGAACGCCAACAACCTCCATATTTACCAACATCAGATCGCCTTACCTACCCCGAACAATTACTGGCGAGGGCGATTAAGACCGGCGCGAACTAGCCCGGCATGTAAACGAATTGAGAGCGATGCGATCTGCTTCTGAACTTCTTCAGCGCGCGCCTTTGAGTCCGAAGACTTCTGGCGGTTAATCGGAGTGATCACTTGTTCGATCAAACCGATCTCGCGATCTGCGGCAGATTTGAATGAACGCAGGTGGCGCGCTTCGATTCCAAATCCAGCCATCTCAGCCACTGCCTTGGCAACCGCAAGCGCATCAGCATCGTAATGACGGCCACGTAGCGCGATGAATCCGTATGACTCGAGTTCTACTAGCTGATCATCAACTAGGCCGCTTGCCTTAAGCAACTCTTCACGAGAAAGACGTAGATCTGATGATGCGCCGAATGATTCAGGTGATGCTGCATTGTCAACGGTTGTAAGAGTTGGTCGTGGCGATGCGACTCCTCCAGCAGGAGCAGGATCTAGCCCACGATCAAGAGCTTCTAGATTCTCTTTAATGACACGTAGTGGAAGGTACTGATCGCGCTGTAACAGGAGTACGTAACGCAAGCGATCAAGGTCAGCGGCGGTGAATTTGCGGTATCCCGACGGCGTTCTTTGGGGTTCGATCAAGCCTTCTGATTCAAGGAAGCGGATCTTAGAGATCGTTATATCCGGAAAATCTCCACGGAGCTTTGTTAAAACTTCCCCAATACTCAAATACGCGCGTGCTGGAACGCTCACGTTGTTCTCCCCTACTGCTAGTTAAGCGGTTGATAAATTCTTAAATCTTTTTTTACTAACTACTTACTTTTCTTTGGCGCCACGAAGAGCATATGAAATTTACCGATCTGGATCTCATCACCTGTAGTTAAGGGTGAGTTAAGAACCGACTGATTGTTTAGATATGTTCCGTTGAGGCTTCCTTGATCTTTGATGCTGAATCTCTGCTCATCTTTAACAATAACCGCATGCTTTCTTGAGACCGTTACATCGTCCAAGAAGATCGGTGAATCAACTGATCGACCAATTGCAACTTCACCGCTATCGATTAGAAATCTCGCGCCCTTTGACGGACCGCGATGGATGACGACCATCGCTCGGTCTGCTGGACCTTCGATGATTGCTGTAATTGCTAAGCGGTCTGCATCGCTGGCAGATGAGAGAAGGGCGTTAAGAGCGCTCTCCGGGGAACCATCTACGACCGAGCGGAGTCCGAGGTGGAGGGTGCTGGTGAGTTCGCCGTTGCTATCTGGTTTATTCATATCGCTCCCCCTTCACTTGGCTTTCCTTGAGGTTCAACTTCAACCTGAGGCTGACCTTAGGGTGAGAAAAGAAAGAAATCAAGCGGTAAAAAGTACGAAAAATTCCCGATTTCTATGCGGTGATTTGACGATAATCATCGGCAGAGAGTAAGCCGGCAGGAAGGGCCGCTACTTCAATCTCGGCCAACCAACCAGCACCGTAAGGATCTGAGTTGATCGTCTCTGGCGCGCTATTGAGCGCTTCGTTGATCGCAACAATCTTTCCTGAAACTGGGGCGAAGATTTCAGAGACGCTCTTAGTAGATTCAACTTCACCGCAAACTTTATCTGCAACAACGCTTTCGCCAACCTTCGGCAATTGCACATAGACGATGTCGCCGAGCGCGCCTTGAGCGTAATCAGTAATTCCCATACGGAATGTATTGCCCGTCGCCAAAACCCATTCGTGCTCTTTTGTGTATTGCAAGTTATCTGGAATAGATGACACTAGAACTCCCCCTGATTGATGGGAGAAAACTATCGCGATTTACGAAGAGATGTAACCGCAGAGCCGAGATAAGTAACACCGGTGAAGAGGTAGAGAACAATCCCCCAGATCGCAAAGCTCCAACCGAAGATGTAGGCGAGAGTTCCATACCAATTTGGATTTAGCGCGAGTAAGAGAAATGGAAATGCATAGAGCAGGTTAAAGGTCGCCGCTTTCCCGAGGTAAGTAACCTTAAGCGGAGGTAGAGACTTTGCAGTCAGCGCCAAAGTTGCAACCGCCAGGACCAAGTCACGTACAACTAGAACAACGATCACCCACAACGGAATCGCATCGCGCAGGAAGAGAACGATGAGAGTTGCAACGATATATAAACGATCAATTGCGGGATCTGCTAATTCTCCGAAACGGGATTCCTGGCCCCAAGCACGGGCGATCTTGCCGTCGAAGTAGTCGGTTGCTCCCCCGATAGCCAGGGTCAGAATCGCCCAACCATCTGCCTCAAGTGAGATAGCTAGGTAGATAAAGAGCGGAATCCCGAGGGCGCGCAGAAAGGTGAGCGCATTCGGAACGGTGACTAGGGAAAGCTTCTTCATAATCGTCATTAATCGCGCTCTTTTACTCGAATCGCGACCATCACTGGCGTGCCTGGGAAGCCGAACTCTTCACGCAGGCGACGCTCGATAAAGCGGCGATAAGAAGGCTCGATCCATCCGCTTGAGAAGATCACGAACTTCGGTGGCGCGATACCCGCTTGGGTTGCGTAGTAAATCTTCGGTTGCTTTCCACCGCGAACTGGCGGCGGAGTCGCACCGATAAGGGCGCCCAAGAACGAGTTGAGTTTGGCTGTTGGAACGCGACGTTCCCAACTATCGATCGCGGTGCGAAGCGCTGGCGCTAAACGATCACGGTGCCAACCGGTCTTGGCGGCAACATTTACTCGCTGCGCCCATTCGACTTGATCCAGGTGGCGATCGATCTCTTTATCTAACTGATCGCGGCGGTCTTCATCGACGAGATCCCATTTATTCATCACGATGACCATCGCCTTGCCCGCTTCTTCAACCATGGTGATGACGCGTAGATCCTGCTCAGAAATCGGCAGGGAAGCATCTAGAACAACTACCGCACATTCACAACGTTCCAGAGCGCTCTGGGTGCGAAGCGTTGCGTAATAGTCAGTGCCGCTGGCTTGGTTAGCGCGCTTGCGCAAACCTGCAGTATCGATAAAGCGCCAGATCGATCCCCCGAATTCAATTAACTCATCTACTGGATCACGAGTTGTTCCAGCGACTTCATCAACGATCGAACGATTTTCCCCCGCAAGCGCATTTAACAAACTTGATTTACCAACATTTGGTCGACCGATCAGAGCGATTTTGCGATAGCCATCCTGAGTTTGCGCGCCGCCAACTTCGGGCATCTCGCGAACGATGTAATCAAGTAGATCTCCGCTACCACGACCATGAAGTGCAGATACGAATCGAGGTTCACCAAGACCAAGGTTCCAGAGCGCGTGTGCATCCGCCTCATCTACATCGCTATCTACTTTATTTGCGATGAGAACCATTGGTTTCTTAACTTTGCGAAGTTCTTGAACCAGAATGTCATCTTCGTCGAGTGCGCCCACATGTGCATCAACTACGAATGCAAGAACGTCTGCTTCTTGCATAGCAAGTTCTGCAGATGCGCTTACTTGTACAGAAATTCCATCGGGCTTTGATTCCCAACCGCCAGTATCCATAATTATGAAACGGCGTCCGCCCCATTCGCATTCGTATTGAACGCGATCGCGTGTGACACCAGGGGTATCTTCAACAATCGCTTCACGACGTCCAATAAAACGGTTGATCAAAGTTGATTTACCAACGTTAGGTCGACCTAAAATTGCAACGATTGGAAGACCAAGCAGGGAACGCTCTTTCAATAACTCCCAGACGCGTTCTACCGTCTCTTCTAAATCCAGTTCTGTAGAGTCAATTAAAACTGCGTCAGATGCCTTAGCTAATGGAGATACTGCGCGATTCGAATCAATTTCATCGCGTTGGTTTAAGGATTCCGAGACGCTGGCAACCGGAGCGGCTATTTCGCTAGACCTTCTCGCGGCGCGTGCTGCGATATCTGCTTGTAGATAAATCTTCAGCGGTGCATCTGGTGCAACAACGGTTCCGATATCGCGGCCTTCAACAACGATTCCGCGCTCTGCGCTATTTATCAATCTGCGTTGTAAAGATAGAAGTGCGGCGCGAATTTCTGGCAGTGCGCTAATTGAACTTACGCTCTCAGTGACTTTCTCACTTCTAATATCTGTTGACACATCTACATCACCAACAAAAACCTTTGGGTCTTTTGGATCTGCGATGAAGTGAATTGTATTATCGTCAAGCGCAGCGAGAATATCTTCTGCAGAGCTAATCTTTTCTCTCAGCGCGAGCCATGCGACCGCACGGTACAAAGCGCCAGTATCTAAATAATTCCATCCTGCTCGTTGTGCAACAAGTTTTGATGTGCTGGACTTTCCCGCACCGCTTGGTCCATCGATGGCTACAACGATCATTTCTACTTACATCCCATCATTGCCCTGCGCGGTGTACTGCATTGAAAATTAATAGTGATAATTACTAACTACTAGTCTATCTTGGAGCGTGAACGTTCCATCCCGACTCTTCGAGATGTTTCTGCAAGATGGCAGCATCGCTAGCCGATAGAGCAAGAGTTATTAAGCCCGTGAACTGACCAGGTGAGTGTTCGATTGTTAAATCTTCAACGTTTACCGAAGCTTTTGCGCACTCATCAAATAACGCTGCAAGTTGTCCTGGTTTATCTTCAATAACTACTGGCAATTGTGTGTATTCGCGAGCTTTTCCACCATGTTTGCCTGGGATCTTTGAGCGACCTTCGTTACCGGCTGCGATAAATGAACCAACTTTCGCAGGATCATCGAGCGATTGAATGAGGGATCCAAGATCGTTTTGTAGATTTATTAATAGCGGCAAAATCTCTTGCGCGTTGCTGGAGATGATTTCTTGCCATAGCTCTGGATCCGAGGCAGCGATCCGCGTTGTATCGCGAAGACCAGCGCCTGCAAGATCTAGATCTTCGCTCTTAGCCCCCTTGAGTTGCGCGGCCAGAAGAGAGGCAACGATCTGTGGCAGATGCGAAACAAGTGCCACCGCAGAATCATGGCGGGAGGCAGACATCGATATTGGCGTAGCCCCTAAAGAGTTGATCAACCAGAGACCGGTCTCCAGGACATCTGAGCCAACATGCGCTCCATCTGCATAGGTAGGGCAGTAGATCCAGGTGCGACCTTCGAACAAATCGGCGCGAGCACTGGCTGCTCCCCCGACTTCACGACCAGCCATTGGGTGTGTGGCAAGGAAGCGCGATGAACCACCGCTAATTCTTGATACCTCCACTTGAGGTTTAGTTTTAACGCTAGCAATATCTATAAATTTAGATCCTGGGTTGAAGCCAAATTCTCGTTCAAAGCTCTCAGCGAGTGCGCTGGCAGGGATTGCGAAGAGGATTACCTCTGGCGCTCCTGATATCTCTGAGGCGATCAGATCTTGGGCTAATTTCTGGGCCTTTTGATCAAGGTCGAGCATCTCTACTTGAATTCCGCGGGCAGCTAGAGCCAATCCGATCGAAGTTCCGATTAGACCAGACCCGATAATCCGGATTGAGGAAAAGGCTTTACCTTCGTTACTTGCCATCAGAAGAGCGCCCTATTGAGCTATATCTCGGCGTAAAACCTTTGCTCCGCCGAGGTAGATATGGTTGATTTC
>JAPLBI010000028.1 GCA_026392815.1 Actinomycetota bacterium | reverse complement strand
TTGGATTTGCGGCGTGGAAGCGCAACAAGTGGAAGTAAGAGGCCGGAGTTGATGGCTGTGCGATCGTCATATTCTTTTCTGCAGCAAGTGATAAGAAGCGTTCAATGCGCGCAGATGAGTGATCTGGGCCTTGTCCTTCATAACCATGAGGAAGAAGTAAGACAACAGATGAACGCTCACCCCACTTTTGAAGAGCAGATGAGATGAATTCATCGATGATGGTCTGCGCACCGTTGGCGAAGTCACCGAACTGGCCTTCCCAAAGAACTAGAGCTTCAGGGCGAGCTACGGAATAACCGTATTCAAAGCCCATTGCTGCATATTCAGATAAGAGCGAATCGACTACGAAGAACTGACTTTCATCGGCAATTAGTGAACGAAGCGGGAACCAATCAGAACCATTCTCTTTATCAACAACTACTGCATGGCGGTTGCTAAATGTTCCTCGACGAGAATCTTGTCCCGCTAAACGAACTGGGCGACCTTCTTTGAGAAGTGAACCGAAGGCGAGCATTTCACCCGTTGACCAGTCGATGGTGCCATCGTTAATTGATTCGGCACGCTTTTGCAGCTGTGGAAGCATCTTGGGATGGATATGGAAACCTTCTGGGATCGCAAGTTGTGTCGCTGCAATTTCACGAACCAATTGTTCTGAGATAAATGCTGAGATAAATGTTGGAACATCTTCAGCATTAGGAACAATTGGTGGCTGGAAGTTTGGATCGTGCTCTTCTTCATAATTTGCAACAGATGCATAAACTTCTTCAAGTTGTGTCTGGTAGTCGCGCGCTAACTGCTCGGCTTCTTCTGGAGTGATATCTCCGCGGCCAATCAGCGATTCGGTATACAAGGTACGAGTTGAGCGCTTGGCATCAATTAACTTGTACATCATCGGTTGCGTAAAGCTTGGCTCATCGCCTTCATTGTGGCCACGACGACGGTAGCAAACCATGTCAATGACTACATCTTTATTAAATTTTTGGCGGTATTGGAAGGCTAAGCGAGCTACGCGAACACATGCTTCTGGGTCATCGCCATTTACATGGAAGACCGGCGCTTCAATCGTCTTGGCAACATCTGTTGAGTAATGAGATGTACGTGATGCATGAGGTGAAGTAGTAAATCCAACTTGGTTATTTACAACGATATGAACAGTTCCGCCGGTGCGGTAGCCCTTTAGTTGAGATAACTGCAGAGTTTCGAAGTTAACTCCCTGACCTGCAAATGAAGCATCTCCATGGAGCAAGATAGGCAGAACTGAGTAGAGATCCTTAACATTTAACTTATCTTGCTTGGCGCGAACAATGCCTTCTAGTACTGGGTTTACCGCTTCCAGGTGTGAAGGGTTAGCAGCAAGATAGATCTTGGTCTGTGCACCAGATTCTGCGGTGAAGACGCCTTCTGTACCCAAGTGGTACTTAACATCGCCCGAACCGTGTACTTCATTCTCTTTGTAATGTCCTTGGAACTCTTGGAAGATTTGTCCGTAAGACTTACCGGCGATATTTGCCAGAACATTTAGGCGACCGCGGTGCGGCATACCGATACAGACTTCTTCTAAATTATTTTCAGCAGCAGATGAGATAACGGCATCAAGGATAGGAATTACTGATTCGCCACCTTCAAGTGAGAAGCGCTTCTGGCCAACGAACTTAGTCTGTAAGAAAGTTTCAAATGCTTCTGCGCCATTTAGCTTGCGCAAGATACGGATCTGTTCTTCGCGATCTGGCTTAGTAAAGCCGACTTCAACGTGTTCTTGGATCCATCTGCGCTCTTCTGGATTTGAAATATACATATATTCCACACCAACTGAGCGGCAATATGAATCGCGCAGAATTCCAAGGATCTTGCGCAGCTTCATAAACTTCTCGCCACCAAAGCCACCAGTTGCGAATTCGCGATCGAGATCCCACAAAGTAAGTCCGTGAGTTACGACATCAAGATCTGGATGTGAGCGCTGTACAT
>JAPLBI010000026.1 GCA_026392815.1 Actinomycetota bacterium | reverse complement strand
TCTTTCTCAGCTTGTTGGAGCGCCTGTTCCTTTACTTGGCAAGATTCCTTTCGCACCCGAACTTCGCGAAGGAGGCGATGCTGGTAAGCCTGTGGTTATCTCGGCACCAGAAAGCCCAAGTGCGCAGGCGATTGTCGAAATAGTTTCCAAGCTTATTGTTCGAGAGAAATCCCTACTCGGGGTTCGACTCGGACTTGCGTAACTCTTCAACAATCTCTTTAGCCATATCTCCGAGTTCGTTACGCAGATAATCACGTGTTGCAACATCACCAAGTGCAATTCTTAAGCTAGCTAACTCACGAGTCAGATATTCGGTATCGGCAATACTTCTTGAATTCTGCGCACGATCCTCGTTGAGTGTGATTCGGTCTCTATCTGCTTGACGATTTTGTGCAAGCAAAATCAATGGAGCAGCATAGGACGCCTGCAAGGAGAGAATCAGCGTTAGGAAAATAAATGGGTATTCATCAAAACGCGCACTTTGTGGCGCCAATGCATTCCAAATAACCCAACTAAGAACAAAGACTGTCATATACACAAGGAAACGAGCAGTACCTAAGAAACGAGCAAATTTTTCAGAGAGGCGACCAAAAGCTTCAGGGTCGTAATTTGCGCGAAGTGAGCGACGTGTCTCGCGAGGAGTATCAAGGCCGTGGTTGCGAGCCATTGTTGCTGCCGAATCGCGATGATCATGACGCCAGTTATCTGGCAACAAGTGATCGAGCACGTCATCAACTGTTACTGCTCCAAGAAGTCGGTCATTTGCATCAATGACGGGCAATGAGAGCAAGTTATAACTAGCTAAGTATGACGAAACTGCATGCAATGATGCGTCGGGATTAACGCCCTGAGTGTTGGTATCAACAATAGAACCAAGAAGTGTTGCAGGTGGCTCGCGTAGCAAGCGCTGGTAATGAACCATTCCGATGTAACGCCCAGTTGGCGTCTCTAGCGGTTGGCGACAGACAAATACTTGCGAAGCCAGCGCTGGAGAAACTTCGCGCGCCCTAACGCTCGCTAAGGCATCGGCAACTGAATAATCAGCGCTCATCACAATTGGCTCGGTGGTCATCATTCCGCCTGCTGAGTAATCCTCGTAAGTCATTAGGCGAAGCACATCTTCAGCATCTTCTGGTTCCATTAAATCGATTAGAACTTGCGCCTTTTCTTCACCAACCTCACGCAACAAATCTGCAGCGTCATCTGGATCCATTTCACCAAGGACATCTGCAGCACGTTCACCTTCAAGTTCAGCTAAGAGAGCAACGCGTTCGGCCTCATCCATTTCCTGCAGCACATCAGCAAGTCGCTCGTCATCGAGCGCGCGCGCAACTTCCACACGACGCTTTGGCGCAAGATCTTGAATAACGGCAGCAAGGTCGGCGGCGCGCAAATTACTGATCGTTGAAAGTAAGTTAGTGACGCCTTGGTTATGTTCAGGTAGGGCGAAACCAGTTACCTCTTCCCATTGAACAGTTGAGGTAGCGCCTTTGCGACGAAGGCCGCTGCCCTTCTTCATAATATGGACTCGGTTGATAAACCAGTCACCAGTGCGAGTTTGTTCCATGCCCATATCTTCAACAACTACCGATTCGCCACTTTCATTTAAATTAATAGAACGATCGAGTAGTTCGCCAAGAACCAGCAACTCACCAGCTCGTGATTCAAAGCGACGCATATTTACTAAGCCAGTAATAACAACTGCGCCAGATTCGATTGAAGTAACTCGGGTAATCGGAACGAATACGCGACGACGCAATGGAACCTCGACAACTAGGCCGAGAATTCGGGGAGGCTGATTGTTGCTGCGCAGAGTTGCAACTGCATCGCGAACTTTGCCAACTGGATCTCCATTTGGATCAAATACTGCGGTACCCGCTAGACGGGCGATAAAGACTCGATTTATTTGGCTAACGCTCATTTTCGGCCTCCCTTCATTGGCTAAGGGTATCGGCTACCTTTACTTCCATGTCGCAGCCTTTATCTCGTGATAACCACACGCAAATTCCTGCGCGCCCAGATTTAATTCGCTTAGGGATCGGAATTATAGGTATCGGAACTTCAGGTCCACTGATTGCGATGAGCGCAATGCCAGTACTTACCTTGATCTTCTGGAGAAATCTGGGTGGATCGCTAATGACGGCGCCATTTGCACTGCGTCATCGCATTGATCGCACAGGTGCTAAGTGGGCGATTTTTTCAGGAATTGTTCTTGCACTTCACTTCGTAGGATTCTTTCTCGCTATGCGAATGACAACTGTTGCTGCAGGAACAGCACTAGTTGCACTTCAGCCAATATTTGCAGCCCTCTTTGTAAAGCTAACCGGTGGAGATATTCCATCACGAGCCTGGATGGGCATGTTTGTTAGCTTTGGGGGAGTGCTCTTAATTTCTGGCGTCGACCTCCAGATTTCACTTCGGGCATTTCTCGGTGATATAGCAGCGATTATTTCTGCAGCGCTAGCCGCTGTTTATATGTTAGTTGGCTCTAAGGCGCAACAGACTTTAGAGACATCGACTTACACAGCAATCTGTTACTTCTTCTGTGCCATAACTGCGCTACCAATGGCGCTGATCGCCGGTAATGAGATATTTAGTTTTGAAGCGCGCGAGTGGTGGATCCTTCTGGGACTGATATTTGGCGCACAGTTTCTAGGCCACACCATGTTTAACTCAGTACTGAAAAGAGTTTCACCGGCGGTCGTATCACTGATCGTCTTCTTTGAAGTTCCAGTAAGTGCGATCCTTGCAATGTGGTGGATGGATCAACGTCCACCTCTCGGTGTAATTCCAGGAATCGCACTAATTCTCTTTGGTTGCGCACTTGTAGTTCTTCGTACACGCCCCGCAAGCCCTGCAGATAAAGTAGCGACTGAATAATGATCGATTTACATACCCACACCACCGCAAGCGATGGAACTGATTCTCCTTTTGCGTTAGTTAACAAAGCGCTTTCTGCTGGAATCACAGTTCTTGGATTAACCGATCACGACACAACTTCAGGTTGGGCGGAAGCAATTTCCGCAGCAAGAAAACCAATTTCGCTGGCACTTGGTGCAGAAATTTCTACGCTAACCGAAGATGGAATTAGCGTTCATATGCTCGGATTACTCTTCGACGGAGAAAATTCTGAGATCCAAGCGATGTTATCTGACGCCCGAGATACCCGTATTCCCAGAATGAAGAAAATGGTTGAACTACTTCGTAGCGATGGATTCGCTATAACGATGGAAGATGTAATTGCAGCGAATCCAGAAGGTGCAACTCTAGGAAGACCACATTTAGCCGATGCGCTAGTCAAAAATGGCGTAGTTAAATCGCGAGATGAAGCCTTTGCAGAACTATTAACAAACGATTCAAAGTATTACGTAACCCATGCAACGCCAACACCAGAAGTGGCCATCCGCACAATCGTTGCAGCAGGGGGAGTTGCCGTAATAGCCCATCCCATGGCATCGCGGCGCGGAGATGTAATTTCTACTTCTATTTTTTCAGATTTAGTTGCGGCAGGATTGCACGGGATCGAGATCGATCATCGTGACCACACTTCAAGTGAGCGCACTGAGTTAAGGCAAGTTGCAGCCGAGTTAAATTTAGTAATTACTGGGGCAAGCGACTATCACGGCCAAGGAAAGCTAAATTCATTAGGCGAAAACCTCACTGATCCTGCACAATGGGAGCGCTTGGAGTCGCTGGCAAGTCAAAGAAGGGTGGTTACGCCATGAATATTGCTGAAGTCAGCACCTTAACTTTCTCTATTCAAGCATTCGTTACTCTCTTGGTGATTTTAGATCCGCCAGG
>JAPLBI010000168.1 GCA_026392815.1 Actinomycetota bacterium | reverse complement strand
GGATCGCTCGTATTACAGGTGTGGCTTCGATATGACGAGCGCCAATAGCGATAAATACGGCAGACTTGACCCCATGTTGGCAGCGATAGAAGCGTTGGTTCGTTGTGAATCACCGAGTGAAGATATTGAAGCCTGTCGCAACGTTGTTCGTTTAGCGAGCGATATTTCAACGCGCGTACTCGGAACACCTGCCCAAATAAAGGAGATCGAAGGCCGACCAGTTTTCTGGTGGGGATCAGATACTCCTGAAATTTTAATTTTGGCCCATCTCGACACCGTTTGGCCACATGGTTCTTACTCACCGCTCTGGGAAGTAAATGGTGATGTAGTTCGCGGCCCAGGCGTCTTTGATATGAAGGCGGGATTTGTTCAAGCTCTCTACGCACTTAAGGGAATCTCTGAAGCTGGTAATCGTGTGGCACTTATTGCAACAACTGATGAAGAGACCGGAAGTTTTGCATCACGTAAATTAATTATGGATTTATCTGCCAAGGCTAAAGCGGTATTAGTTCTAGAAGCCTCGCTTAATGGAAAAGTTAAGACCGGGCGTAAAGGCACCGCGATGTACAAGGTCAGTGCGCATGGTCTGGCGTCACATGCTGGTCTGGAACCAGAAAAGGGCGTCAACGCAACTGTTGAGATCGCACATTTAATTCTGAAGTTATCTGCGTTAGAAGATTCGGCTCATGGAACAACTGTTGTCCCGACACTTCTGCGTTCTGGAAACAGCGCAAATACAGTCCCTGATTTAGCGGTGCTAGAAATTGATGCCCGTTCTTTCTCACAGGCAGAACTTGAGCGAATTGATAAGGCGATTAAAGCGCTACCTTCCACGGTTACTGGGGCGCGTATTGAAGTAACTGGTGGATTAAATCGCCCACCGCTACAACCTTCATCAACTAAAGAACTTTATGAGCGCGCAGAACGTGTAGCAAAAGAGATCGGTATGGCTCCTCTTGGTTGTGCTGAAGTTGGTGGCGCAAGCGATGGCAACTTTGCCGCGGCAGCTGGTGCACAAGTACTAGATGGTTTAGGCGCTGTTGGTGGTGGAGCAATGGTTAAGTCTGAAATCTATCGAAGAGCGAAGTGCGCTTCTGCATGCTCTAATAAAGGATCTCTTGAAATGAGCGAAGGCCCGCTAATTGTTCAGAGCGATAAGACGCTCCTGCTAGATATTGATCATCCGATGTCGACGGAATGTCGTCGCGCAATCGCACCTTTTGCTGAACTGGAACGCTCGCCAGAACATATCCACACCTACCGTTTAACAAACCTTGGTTTGTGGAATGCGCGCGCTGCCGGCCATGATGCTGAGTTAGTTATCGATACTTTGATTAAGTATTCACGTTACGCAGTTCCGCATTCACTTCTTGTAGATGTCGCCGAAACTATGTCACGCTACGGGCGCTTGCGCCTTGAAGCAGATCCAGTTCATGGCCTAATTCTTGTAACTACAGATGTCGGCGTACTTGAAGAAGTTATTCGTGCGAAGAAGATGATTTCGCAGGTTATGTAGATGGCCAAGCACATGAAATCGCTTTAAAGCAGAACGATTGGAAGATCCGCCCCTACCAAGAGTTGGCCGCAGAAGGATTCTGGCATGGTGGTTCTGGCGTTGTTGTACTTCCTTGTGGCGCTGGAAAGACAATTGTCGGTGCTGCAGCGATGGCGCATGTCAAAGCGACAACTTTAATTTTGGTAACAAATACTGTGGCAGCGCGCCAATGGCGTGAAGAGTTACTTCGTCGCACAACGCTAAATGAAGATGAGATCGGCGAATACTCAGGTGCAAAGAAAGAGATCCGCCCAGTAACAATTGCGACTTATCAGGTTATGACGAAGAAGAAGAATGGTGTCTATTCACACCTTGATCTCTTTGATACCCATGACTGGGGCTTAATCATTTACGACGAAGTTCATTTACTGCCAGCACCAATCTTTCGCTTTACCGCTGATATTCAATCGCGCCGCCGTTTAGGGCTAACTGCAACGTTGGTTCGTGAAGATGGCATGGAGGGCGAGGTCTTTTCGCTAATTGGTCCAAAGCGCTTTGACGTTCCATGGAAAGAGATCGAAGCCCAGGGATATATCGCACCTGCCGAATGTATTGAAGTTCGTGTAAATCTGACCGAAGCAGAACGCCTTTCCTATGCAACAGCAGAGCCAGAAGAGCGTTATCGCTACTGCGCAACTACCCGCACTAAGCGTGATGTTGTTGAAGAACTTGTTGGCCTACATGCAGGCGAGCAAATTCTAGTTATCGGTCAATATATCGATCAGCTGGATGATCTCTCTGAAACTCTTGGCGTTCCGGTAATTAAAGGTGAGACACCAATCAAAGAGCGCGAAAAGCTCTTTGCTGCATTTCGCACCGGTGAGATCACGTGTTTAGTTGTTTCAAAAGTTGCCAATTTTTCTATTGATTTACCAGAGGCAACCATTGCGATTCAGGTATCTGGCGCTTTTGGTTCTCGTCAGGAAGAAGCACAGCGCTTAGGGCGAATCTTGCGTCCCAAGGCAGATGGCCGTGGCGCTAAGTTTTACTCAGTTGTTTCGCGCGACACTATCGATCAAGATTTTGCACAGAATCGCCAACGCTTCCTTGCCGAACAAGGTTATTCATATCGAATTATCGACGCTGATGATGTATTTCAAGGGAAGATCTAAAGCGCTCTACATCCACTCTGAAAAAGTCATGATGCTCGCCATTGATATGAATCACCGGAACTTCGTGTCCATATAACTTTTCTAACTCTGGACTTCCGTCAATCAGCTTTATCTCTAAATCAAAATTGAGTTCTTCTGTCAGCCCCGCCAAAGTTACTTCAACGTTCTCACATAGATGACATCCACTGCGTGAATAAACAGTTACTACTGGCTTCACTTCTTCTTTTTCTTTGGTGAAGTAAATGCTCGGTCGACCAACTCTTGAATAATTAAGGTGGCATCACCTTTGGCGCGATAAAGGTTCTCTTCCGCGTTCTTCAACAACGTCTCGGCTGTTGTCTTTGTGACAGTTCCAACGAGTGGACCATACTTCTTTGAGAAAACCTTGTGAGCGATCTCGCCGATCGAATTTGCTAACTCAGTGCGCGCTTCATCTAAAGTCGGTTCTGGGCGTGATGCAGAAGTATTGAAATCTAAGGTTATTGGTCGCTCAGATTTCATCCTTGAGATTACTTCTGTGAAATCTACTTCTGCCATATCGGCTTGAGACTTGGGGGTCATGGCGACATTCTCGCATCCTGATAGCGTTAGGCGCTATGGCAAGGAAATTTATGCGAATTCCCACTCGCTCTGTTGCCATACTCACAGCGATCTCCGCGCTCTTCCTGGGGTTAGTTACTCCGACATCAGCAGATGCTTTAGTTCTGGTTCGCCCTGCAACACATTGGGGCAATGTTTATGCCGGCCCTTCTGCAAACATTCTCCAATCGCCAACTCCGAAAGTTGGAAAGCTAGAGAAGAAATCAAAGATAATTGTTAAGTACAACAACTTTCCAGAATGGACCAAGGTTCAGATGCAAGCCGCCGTCGATGTCTGGGCGGCAAATTTTGAATCTAGCGTTCCAATTTATATAGATGCGACTTGGGGAAGATCTTCCTCGTATAGCGTCTTAGGAAGTGCCCGACCTGGAAGTTATTTCTCAAATTTTAAAGGCGCACCAGATTCCAGTCTCTGGTATCCCTCAGCGCTAGCTAACGCACTTGCCGGTAAAGATTTAGATGGCGATAACCCCGAAATGATTATCACCGTTAACTCATTAGCAAATTGGTACCGTGGAACTGGATCTGGTCCAAGTAGATCTGAATACGATCTGCAGTCTGCAATTCTCCATGAGATGGCGCACGGACTTGGATTTCTCTCAACTGATAGTTACGACGATTTCTTCGGTTACGGTTCGATTGATCAACCAACTCCTTATGATGCATATGCTCAAACAGGAGATGGACGCAGACTTTCAGATCTTCCCTCACCCTCACTTGAACTTGGTGAAGCGTTAACTTCGAAGTTAGTTTGGTCAGGACCCCTCGGAGTTGCAGCAAATGGTGGCGTAAAGCCACTGCTTTATACGCCTAAGAAATATGAAGATGGTTCTTCTGTTAGCCATTTAGATGAGGCAACATTTTCTAACGCTGGTAAAGATGCAGCGATGTCTCCTAATCTCGATGCCGGAGAAATTTTCCATGAGCCAGGGCCGCTATTACTGGCGATGATGCAAGATCTACGAAATAAGCCGCCTGTGGGTATTGCCGTTGGAATTCCACAGCAAGTTCGTAACGCCCAGGCTCTTGTTTCAGATAGTTCAGCGATCATTCGCTTTGATCCGCCTGCCAATGCGCGCGCTGCACAAATAACTAGCTACACCGTTAAAAATACTAAGACTGGTGCAGAGAAGAGTTTTACAACTAGCCCGGCTGTTATGGCAGGGCTAAAAAATGGCACGATCTATTCTTTTGAAATAACTGCATCAAACTCTTTGGGAACTTCTGATCCAATCACTACGAATTCCATAACGCCGCAAGAGCCTTGGAAGAAGACGGTGATCGATCCGAAAGTTGATGCACGCAATCTAACCAGCGCTACCTTTAACGCTAATCCTGCGATTGTTTATCAAGATGCAATAAATGGTTCGCTTAAAGTTGCGCTCTGGAATGGCAAGGTGTGGAGCAAATTAACTGTTGATGGTCGCGGCGGCTCTGCGGGCCGTACCCGTAATCCAATTGCAGGAGATGTCTCTGCGTGCGTTAGTGGATTTGGTAAAGAGCAAACACTGCATATCTTCTACTCTGATTCGGTAGATAAAGATCTGCGTTATGCCACATACGATGGCAAGAGTTTCAAATATGAAATTATTGACGGCAATGGCACTGCGGTAAATAGCTACGAAGATCCAATTCGCGTGCGCACAGCCAGTGATGTCAGCGTTTCAAACGCCTGCTCAATTAGCTCAGCTGGTATCCAAGTCTTCTATCGCGATGAGTCTCAAGGAATTCTCTTAGGCGCCGTAAAAGCCAAATCCAGTACTGAATGGAAATACGAACTCGTTGATGGCGATCGTAAAACTGATGATCGAACAACAGGTGATGTGGGCTTCCATCTAGATGCGCTATTTGATGGCAAAGAGACTGTGCTGCTCTATGACTCGATCCTTACAATTAACACTCGCAAGGAAGCGACATCAGGTGCGATAAGAGTTGCTAAGCGAATTGGTCTGGCGGCAAGTAGCTGGCGTTATCAAACACTTGATACATCAGGTGAGGCGATATCGGTTGTGGGTTACGACGTAGCGCTACATAAAGGCGCTCGTGGAATTATCGCAACCTGGCTTACCTCTTCAATTCTTACGATTCCTAAGGCGGAACAGATTCGATGGGCATATCTAGGCGCTCCAACGGTATTCACAACTTTGCCACCAACTAACTATGGAACGCCATCTAAGTTTCTAAGTAGCGATGGAACAACAACGGCCTTCAACTGTCAGGAAAGACTCTGTGCAATTGATATCTCGAAAAAGACTATCTCGCTGGTCACTAAAGAACAGAGCGCAGATGGAATTGATTCGACTTGGATCGTCTTAAATAAAGTGCGTAATTTGATTGCCGGCGTTGGTAACCAACTTATTTCGCTGCGCCCACTCTAAATATTCCAGTTTCTGTCAATAGAAATAGTCCACCGCCAGCGGAGAAACCTGTTGATTTAACTTGACTCAATTCTGCAGCGGTAAAGGCGTTAATTAGCAAACCTTTACTATCAAACTGCAGAACAATACTTTGACCTTTTACTAACTTGGTGGGAGCTAGACCTTTAACTGCAGCGGTAGGTTCGAGAACAGCATAGAAGGAGTTGTTGGGGCCATTTGATGCGAGCGTGCTTCCAGTAGATGCGAAACGAGTTGTCCAGGTCGGTGTAAAAGAACTCGTGAATTTTGTAATAGCACTCTCACTCGTTGTTCCTGATCTAACTGAACCAGTCAGGAATAAGGTGCTAGTTGCGTTATTCCAACTGCGTTGCGCTCTCGGTGCAGAACTGCGAACCACTGAAGCGATTGCTCCGGTTTTAGAGGTTTTAATCAAAATCCCATCTTCGCGTCCTACCAATTTCTTGCCGGCCAAAGTTTCAGTACTTGATCCAAATAGGTTAACGGTTCCATCACCGAGTCTGACTACAGAGTTCAACTTGGTCTTGGCTGTTCCGATCTTTAACTCTTTACCAAATTCTCCTTTGATATTGGCTGAGATTAGAAATGGTCCAGACTCACGAGAGCCGATAAGAGAAATACCGGTTGCGCTAATTGATATCGCCTCAACAATTGAAATCTCACTTTGGGCGCTAGAAAAGGTTTCAGTAACTTCGCCAGCTTTGCTTATCTTCCAGAGCGTTAATTGGCGCATATCTTGGCGAAGCGGAGTTACATTTTCGAGCGCTACGTTATCTGGGTTAAGTGCGCCGCCCACTGCAGTAGTCGTTTCTGCGCTTGCTGGCAGTGCAGAATTTCCAGCGAGCCAGATATTTCCCTGGTTATCTGCAGCAATTGCCGTTGCAACTTCATCGCTTCCTGAATCAATGGTCTTTGACCAAAGACTGGTTCCAGCGAAATCTCTCGCCTGAATCTCGATATTCGATGTGTTGGTCAATACGTTCTTAAGCGTGATTACTGACTCTGCAGTAACGGCAAATAGTTCTACTTCAGCGCTCTCCGCCCATTTAACCGCGCCTTTTACAGTGACTAACTTTGGTGCCGCGTTGGCAGTTGTCGGAAATACCAACGCCGAAATTAGAGTTAGAGCAAATAACTTATGCAAGTTCTTGTGAGCGATCACGTGCTGCCTTCATAGCTTTTGCAACAGTTGTAGAGATATCTGAATCGTTAAAAGAATTGAGCGCTGCAAAAGTTGTTCCGTTAGGGCTAGTTACCTTTTCGCGAAGCGTAGTTGGGGAATCACCAGATTGATCTAGCAGCTTCGCCGCTCCGACGATCGTCTGAATTGTTAAGGTGGTTGCATCTTCTTGCGATAGTCCAAGTGCCACTGCGCCATCGACCATCGCTTCTACAAATCTAAAGAAATATGCTGGGCCAGATCCGCTTGTTGCTGTTACGGCATCTTGTAGATCCTCATCTACCTCAATCACTTTTCCAACTGCGCCTAAGAAGCCGAGAGTGAAAGCTTTCTGTTCTGGAGTGACTAGCGCACAGCAAGAGATGGCAGCCATGCCGGCGCCGACTAACGTTGGCGTATTTGGCATCACGCGAATGACAGGGTTTGCAGAAGTTCCGATGATGTCGGCAATACCGCGGATCTGCTTACCGGCCACGAATGAGATAACTAGTACGCCCTTGCTGATCACAGGCGCGATTTCAGCCAATACTGTGGCCATATCTTGTGGCTTAACGACTAGAAGAATTAGATCGCTCTGCGCAACGTTCTTGGCTAAGTCAGCATTTGCCACTTTATAGCGAGCGATTAACTCAGCAGCGCGTTCTTCGCGCTTTTCAGAGATGGTGACATTTGTTGGCTTAACTCCGTAGGTAATCAAGGCAGAGATAAGTGCTTCGCCCATTACTCCGGCCCCAATAACTGCGACCTTGGAGTCGATTAACGATTTCTCTGAATTAGCCATAGCGAAAGAGTACGCGTAGGCTCTGCGACTATGTCAGAAATTAAGCCAGGTTTCGCACGCGATTGGGTCGAATTCGAAGATCCCAACGATCCTGAGGAAATCTTTAAATGTGACTTAACGTGGCTGACTTCATATTGGACCTGTATTTATGGCGATGGTTGCAAGGGCGTATTTGAAAACCGTCCCAATGCAGGATGCTGCACAGAAGGTGCGATGTATTCCGATGAAGATGACGAAGAACGCGTTCGCAAAGCCGCCGCTGATCTAACACCTGAGATGTGGCAGTTCTACGATCAAGCACGCCCGAAGAAACCAAATGGCCAACTTCGTATCTCAGATTTAGATGAAGATAAAGAACGTAAGACTCGCACCATCGATGATGGATGTATCTTCTTAAACCGTAGGGGTCACGTAGCGCCTGGTTACACCGGAAACTTCGGTTGCGTTCTTCACCACTTGGCGCAGAAAGAAAATCGCCACTTCGTTGATACCAAACCAGATGTTTGCTGGCAGTTGCCGCTTCGTCGTAGTTTTGAAACGCGCGAAGTCGGCGAACGTG
>JAPLBI010000139.1 GCA_026392815.1 Actinomycetota bacterium | reverse complement strand
CGTCCACCTTTTACTGGTGACACACCAGTCTCTGTTGCCTACCAACATGTTTCATCAACTCTTACTCCTGCCTCACAAATTAATCCCTCACTTGATTTAAATCTTGATCGAATGCTTGAGGTAGTGCTGGCGAAGGATCCTAATAATCGCTACCAAGATGCTATTGCGATGCTTGAAGATCTTGAGCATGTAATAAAAGGTGAGCCAGTTACAACTAAAATTAAAAAAATATTTCCACGGCGAAAATTATTTACTTCAATCACAATAGTTGCAGCCGGTATTACCTTATTAGCGCTTGGTTACTTTGCTAGTGCGCCAACTGGTGTGAGTATAAAAGTACCTAACGTAGTTGGTTTAACAGAGGCTGAAGCAAGAGTATTACTTAAAGATTTTAATATAAATATTGAACGCGCACCTGATGCAAAGATTCCACTAGATCGAGTTGCATCTCAACTTCCACTTGCAACTAGTGATGCCACCGCTGGTAGTAGCGTCACGCTAACAATTTCAGAAGGGCCTGGAAATACCACTGTTCCAGTCGGATTAATTGGTCTTTCACTTGAAGAGGCTAGATATAGATTAACGGCCGCTGGTTTATTAATGGTCTTTCACTTGAAGAGGCTAGATATAGATTATCTGCAGCTGGTTTATTAATTTCACAAACTATTGCAGTTGATTCAGATCAAGCACCTGGTGTGGTTTTAAGTATTAATCCTTCACCAGGAACCACAACTACTGCAGGAAGTGGCGTAACTCTTGAGATTGCAAGTGGAAATGTTCAAGTGCCTTCATTAGTTGGTTTAAATGAGATTAATGCAAAGACAGTACTTACTCAGTCAGGCTTTTTAATTAGAGAGATAACTGCAAGTGATCCGAGTAAGCCAACTGGTGAGATTTTGGCTCAAGCGCCAGAGGCTGGTTCAACTAGGGTTATCGGAAGTGTTGTAACAATTACAGTTAATAAAAATTAAGCTCTAATTACAACAGGTGATAAACCTTCAGATCTATTGCGAGCGCCCTTATCACCACATATCTCAAGCCAGTTACCAATCATTTGATAACCATGTTCGGTAAGAACTGACTCTGGGTGAAACTGCACGCCGCTAATTGGTAGCGTTTTATGTTGAATTGCCATCACAACACCACTTTCACTTTGACCAGTTATTTCAATCGCTGTTGGCAAGGTATCTTTTTCAATAGCTAGTGAGTGATACCGCGTTGCTGTAAAAGGAGATGGGATATTTTCTAGAACAGATTTATTGCTATGACTTACTACTGAGGTTTTACCGTGTAGTAATTCAGGAGCCCTTGAAACAGTTGCGCCATATGCGACAGCAATAACTTGATGTCCTAAGCAAACTCCTAGTAGTGGAATCTTTTTTTCTGCGCAGTACTTAACTAACTCAACACTCACTCCTGCTGCCTCTGGTGTGCCGGGCCCTGGTGAGATTAAAACACCATCGTATTTATCAGCTTCACTTATTTTAAATTCATCATTTCTAACCACAGTGCAGTGCGCCCCTAGTTGCTGTAAGTATTGAACTAGGTTAAAGACGAAGGAGTCATAGTTATCAATAACTAAGATTTTTCGCTCACCTGTGCCAGCAGTTGTGCTCATAGGGTAATTGTGTAGTAATCTGCTGCTATGCCGAAGTCAAAAGTACGTGAGAAGGTTGCAAGAAAGCGTAAGGTCGCAGCCGAAATCACACCTGAGATCATTGAAGCTAAGGTTGAAAGCCC
>JAPLBI010000141.1 GCA_026392815.1 Actinomycetota bacterium | reverse complement strand
TTCGACGGCGACGCGGCCGGCGTTGATTTCAGAGCGGATATCGCGATCACTTAGAAGCACGGCGTGAGCCTATCTGACCGCGGTAGAAACGTTTAGTTAGGGCTTGCGTAAGTTACTGGTGGGTAGCATTATTTGCCCATGAGCCATTACAACGCCAATCTGCGCGATATTGAATTCTGTCTCTTTGACCTGCTTGGAACAGAAAAGGTTTTAGGGACTTCTATCTTTAGCGAACTCGATCGCGAAACTGCGATGGGGATGTTGGAAGAGATGAAGCGCTTAACCGAGAACGATCTCGCTGAATCTTTCGTTGAAGGAGATCGCGTTGGCGCGATTCTCAATAAGGAAACTGGAAATGTCACTCTTCCAGAAAGTTTTAAAAAATCTTACAAAGCTTATATCGATGGCGAATGGTGGCGTCTTGATGCACCGGTTGATTTAGGCGGAACAAAAGTTCCGGCTGCTGTTCGTTGGGCGATCGCCGAAATGGTTTTAGGTTCAAACCCTGCAATTCACATCTACGCCTCTGGTTATGCATTTGCGCAAGTTGCATATGTATTAGGTACCGAAGATCAGAAGCAGATGGCGAAGTTAATGGTTGATCGCCATTGGGGCGCAACGATGCAGCTAACAGAACCAGATGCTGGTTCAGATGTTGGCGCAGGTCGCACCAAGGCTGTGCAGCAACCTGATGGAACTTGGCATATCACCGGCACCAAGCGCTACATCACATCAGGTGATGCAGACTTCTACGAGAACGTAATGCACTTTGTTCTGGCTCGTCGCGAAGGTGGCGGACCAGGAACTAAAGGTCTTTCACTCTTCTTAATTCCTAAATTTATGTTTGATCTAAAGACCGGTGATCTCGGAAAGCGTAACGGTGTTTATGTCACCTCACTTGAGAACAAGATGGGTCTCAACGTATCTGCTACATGCGAAGTAAATCTTGGTGAGAAAGAGCCTGCAGTTGGTTATTTGTTAGGCGAAGTGCACGAAGGTATCGCGCAGATGTTTAAGGTAATTGAATTTGCGCGCATGATGGTTGGTACAAAGGCGATCGCGACTTTATCTGCTGGATATCAGCAAGCTCTTAGCTACGCGAAAACCCGCGTACAAGGAGGCGATATGAAGGTTATGAACGATAAGGCGAGCCCACGTGTAACGATTATTCATCACCCAGATGTGCGTCGTTCGCTGATGGTGCAGAAGTCTTACTCCGAAGGTATGCGCGCACTAGTTCTATACACCGCAACTATTCAAGATGAGATTGAACTTGCTCGCGCAGCTGGCGATGAAGCAAAAGTTAAGACAATGGAAGCTCTTAACGATCTCTTGCTACCGGTTGTTAAGGGTTACGGCTCTGAAAAATCTTGGACACTTCTTGGTACCGAATCGCTACAAACATTTGGTGGCGCAGGATTTACCCAAGATTGGCCGCTAGAACAATATGTTCGCGATGCCAAGATCGATACTTTGTATGAAGGCACAACTGCAATTCAGGGTCTTGATTTCTTCTTCCGTAAAGTTGTTAAAGATGGCGGAAAAGCACTTGGCCTTCTTGGAAAAGAGATCCAAACATTTGCTGAAGCAGGTGGTGCACATGCTGAAGAGAAGCAGGCACTTCTTAAAGCTCTCGGTGATCTAAATGGCATGGTCGGCGTTCTTGTTGGACATGCCATGGCATCACAAGAATCTGCGCCAGAGATTTATAAAGTTGGTTTAAATACATCGCGTGTATTGATGGCAGTTGGCGACATCATCACCTCTTGGTTGTTGCTGCGCCAAGCAGATATCGCTGCTGAGCGTTTGCCGAGCGCATCTGCGAAGGATGCCGATTTCTACACCGGCAAGATCGCATCAGCTAAGTTCTTTGTGACAAATTATCTGCCACATATCACCGCTGATCGTAAGATCGTTGAGGCCACCGATAGTTCAATCATGGAGATCTCTGAAAACGCTTTTTAATTCGGCGTGCAACTAAGTTGAGATAGGCTCACCCAATGCTAAATAAGCATCGGGGCGAGTTCTACCTAGTTATGGGTGCGATCTTCTTCTCCATGAACGGGGTAATCGTCACCTTGGTCCTCGACCATATGACCACCTTCCGCCTGGCCCAAGTGCGCGCGCTTGGAACCTTCTTCCTCCTCTTTCTTATTACCTTTATTCAGGATCGAAATTCCCTAAAGGCCGAACGTCGCGAAATCCCAACCTTGCTCTTCTATGGCGTTTTTGGCTACGCGATGGTGCAGCTTGGTTACTTCATCGGCATCTCGCGCGGTGTTCCGCTTAGCTTGGTGCTGATTATCGAATTTACCGCACCAATTTGGATCGTTCTCTGGATCAAATTTGTTCGTAAATCAGTCGTTGCTAAAGATATGTGGGTGGCGATTGCACTATCACTACTTGGGTTAATTCTGGTTGCAAAAGTTTGGCAAGGTTTCTCATTCGACTTAATCGGATCTTTTGGCGCCCTTGGCGCAGCGTTGGCTTTGGCGGTTTATTTCTTGATGAGCCAATCTCAAGGAACGAAACGTTCTGCACAAGCGATGATCGTTTGGGGCTTTGGCGTATCGGGTCTTTTCTGGTCAATCGTTCTGCCGATCTGGAATTTCCCAACCGAGATCTTTACAACTGATATTAATTTGCAGGGGCGCTTTAGCGAATACAGCGCACCAGGTTGGTTGTTAATCGCTTACATAGTTGTATTCGGAACGATGGTTCCATATCTATTTGTTGTCGGCGGTATTCGCAGGCTAAGTGCTTCAACTTCTAGCGTTATCGGAATGCTTGAACCGGTTATCGCTGGAGTATTTGCTTGGATCTGGTTATCGCAATCTTGGAGCGCGATTCAGTTACTTGGTGGATCGATTGTTTTGATCGGTGTTTACATCGCCGATCGCGCCAAGACAAACGCTAAATAACTTTATTCGTTCCAAGCGCCATCTTGTGGTTCTTGCGGCGCAGTAAAGTCGCGACCTGCACCGGCACTTGGCGCCATATCTGCAAAGCGCGCAAAGTGAAGTTGCGCAGCAACTGTGATCGTCTTGGTCTGACCGTTACGGTGCTTAGCAACGATTAGATCTGCTTCACCTGATCGGTTTTGAGAGTCATACATATCATCGCGGTGGAGCAAGATAACTACGTCAGCATCTTGTTCGATCGAACCAGATTCGCGAAGGTCAGAGAGCATCGGCTTCTTATCAGAGCGTTGTTCTGGTGAACGGTTGAGCTGTGAGATCGCAATTACCGGAACGTTTAACTCTTTCGCCATAAGTTTAAGGTGGCGAGAGAATTCAGATACTTCCTGTTGGCGGTTTTCTACGCGCTTGCCGCTGGTCATCAACTGCAAGTAGTCGATAACAATTAACTTGAGATCGTGGCGCTGCTTTAAGCGGCGGGCTTTAGCGCGGATCTCCATCATTGAAAGGTTTGGAGAGTCATCGATAAATAAAGGTGCGGCAGAGATTTCTCCCATACGGCGCGCGAGCTTCGACCATTCTTCATCGCTTAACTGACCGGCGCGAATATTATTTAAACCAACGCGCGCTTCAGCAGACAACATACGCATTGTGATTTCAGAGCGCGACATTTCGAGCGAGAAGATAACTGAAGTTTTGCCATCGTGAATTGATGCATGTCGTGCGATATCAAGGCCGAGAGTTGATTTACCAACTGCAGGACGCGCCGCCAAGATAATCATGTTGCCGGGATGGAAGCCGTGCGTTAAGAGATCTAAATCGCGGAAACCAGACATAACTCCTTCAACGCCAGTGCCTTTTTGAATCGCTTCGATCTCATCGAGGGCTTCAGGTAGCAGCGTTGCAAGTTGTACATAATCTTCTGAGGTGCGGCGTTCGGTGACTGCATAGACTTCGGCTTGCGCTTGATCAACAGCGTCATCGACTTCACCTTCGACGTTGTAACCGAGTTGCACAATCTTGGTGCCGGCTTCAACAAGGCGACGCATGATCGCGTGTTCGCGAACAATCTTTGCGTAGTAACTTGCATTGGCTGCAGTTGGAACAGATGAAATTAAAGTGTGTAGGTAAGGTGCGCCGCCTGCACGTGCAATGTCGCCGCGCTTAGTGAGCTCTGCAGAAACTGTGACCGCGTCCGCTGGTTCGCCGCGACCATAGAGATCGAGAATTGCATCGTAAATTAGCTCATGCGCCGGGCGATAGAAATCGCGTTCGCGTAAAATTTCGAGTACATCTGCAATTGCATCTTTTGATAAGAGCATTCCGCCGAGAACAGATTGTTCTGCGATTAAATCTTGTGGCGGTGTACGCTCGAACTCGGCGCCAATGTTGTTTTGGGAATTGTTATACGATGAGTTGGCTCGCGAAGAGTTATTAGGTAGTTCGGCGATGCTCACGGGTGTAACTTCCCACCTTGCGCTGACAAAAGCGAAGGCACCTGGGGATAAGGCTGTGTATAAAGGGGTGGATAAGCGCCTTTTTCTGTGTAAATCCCTGTGTGCAGGGTGTGAGTAACTATTTACTTTTCGCGCAATTTAAAGGAAAGCGCAGGTCAGATAGGGGTAGCGTTCACTTGGGGCTGTGCATGAAAGTAAATTCTCACTTCTCAACTGATGAGATTTAGCTTTGCAAAAGAAAAAACCCCGACCGAATTAACGGCCGGGGTTTTTATCTATCTAAATTACTTAGCAGCGACAACCTTTACGGTCACTGTTGCAACAACTGAATGTGCAAGTGAGACCTTAACTGTATGCTCGCCAGCCTTCTTGATATGTCCAGCAGTCTTGATGCTGTGACGGTCGATATCGACTCCTGCTGCTGCCTTGATAGCTGCTGCGATGTCTTTATCTGTGACAGAACCGAATAGGCGACCAGCTGTTCCAGCTTTAACTGAGACAGTGATTGTTGCCTTTTCAAGTGATGCCTTGATCTCTTTAGCGTGATCGATATCGCGGACTTCACGTGCAGCGCGAGCGCGACGGATTCCTTCGATCTGCTTTTCGCCACCAAGTGACCATGCGATTGCAACGCCACGTGGCAACAGGAAGTTGCGTGCGTAGCCATCTTTAACAGTTACTACATCGCCGGCTGAACCGAGCTTTGTAACTTCGCGAGTAAGGATAAGTTTCATATTCTCATTCCCCCTTAGCGAGCTGTCGATGTGTAAGGCAAGAGCGCTACTTCACGGCTGTTTTTGACAGCTGTTGCGACCGAGCGTTGGTGTTGTGTGCATGCGCCAGTGACGCGACGAGCGCGGATCTTGCCGCGATCGGAAATGTACTTGCGAAGTGTGGCGATATCTTTGTAATCGATATATGTCACCTTGTCGCGGCAGAAGCTGCAAGGCTTCTTCTTGAACTTCTTATTTAGGGCTGCAGCTTTTGCGCCCTTATTTTTCGGTTCCTTGAGGTTCCGGTTATTTCTTGCTCCCATTGTGGTGCTCCTTTTAAGTGGGCCCTAGTGATTAACTAGGAATGGATGGTTAGGTTTATAAGGCTTAAAAAGGTGGTTCTTCAGAGGTTGTGGTTGCCCATCCTCCGCCTGCGTTGCTTGTTGAAGCAGCAGCCCATGGATCGTCATTAAATGACTCTCCGCCGGTTGCAGCTGGTGCAGAGAATCCGCCACTTGTTCCGCCTGCGCGTTGTGCACGAGTCACCTTCGCGGTTGCGTTACGTAGTGATGGACCAACTTCATCAACTTCTACCTCAAAAACAGTGCGCTTTTCACCTTCTTTAGTTTCATATGAACGCTGCTTTAGTCGACCAGAGAGAATGACGCGCATTCCCTTGGTTAGCGACTCTGCAACGTTCTCCGCAGCTTGACGCCAGATCTGACATTGAAGGAAGAGGCTCTCGCCATCTTTCCATTCGTTAGTTGTCTTATCTAGATAACGAGGTGTTGAGGCAACGCGAAATTTTGCGACGGCCGCACCTGATGGTGTGAAACGAAGCTCTGGATCGTCAACTAGGTTGCCGATCATTGTGATTGTTGTATCTCCTGCTGCCATTTTTTACCTCTTCTCTCAGTTCACTGAGACTTATCTACTGGTGGAGTCCTTGCTATAAATTATCGTCAACGAGTGACAATTAAGGAGCGACGCTCCCTAACTGTGGATTACTCGGGACGCATAACCTTTGTACGGAGTACAGATTCATTCAAATTAAGTTGGCGATCCAACTCTTTGATTGCTGCTGGTTCGCAATTCATATCGATGACTGCGTAGATACCTTCGCCTTTTTTCAGAATTTCAAAAGACATACGGCGCTTGCCCCAAAGGTCAAGCTTGTT
>JAPLBI010000078.1:2360-4417 GCA_026392815.1 Actinomycetota bacterium | reverse complement strand
AACTAACAGCATCGGAGTAGTTGCGCCCTTCATTTCGCGTTGGTACTTCGCGCAAGTAATCAGTGGTGCCGAACAAGCGCTCCGCGAAGCGGGCTTTGATCTGCTTCTCTACAACTTCAGCCAGATGAAAGGCCGCGAACGACTCTTTCAACATCAGCTTCTAAAGGGTCGAGTAGATGCGTTGATCGTAATTAGTTTGCCGCCAACTGAAGAAGAGTTCGACTCGATTTTGAATCTAGGAATACCGGTTTCTTTAGTTGGTATGCACCATAACAAATGTTCTAGCGTTGCAATCGATGATGTTGCTGCAGCAAGAACAGCTACGCAACATTTAGTAAATCAGGGCCACAAGAGAATCGGCTTGATGTCGGGCCATCCGGATGATCCCTTTAATTTCAGTGTGCCACAAGATCGCCGTAAAGGATTTATTCAAGCGCTGCAAGAAAACAAGATTGAATGGGTTCCATCACTTGAGGTCCACGGAGATTTCACCATGCACACGGCAGCAAGAGCGATGGATGATCTATTGGCTCGCCCAAATCGCCCAACTGCAATCTTCTGCGAATCAGATGAGATGGCATTTGGTGCAATGCAAGCTGCTCGCCGCCACGGCTTAAAAGTGCCAGAGGATCTCTCTATTGTGGGTTTTGATGGCCATGAAATGTCTGAATACACCGATTTAACAACTATCGAACAACCAGTGCAGTTAATGGGTGAGATGGCAGCGTGGTCAATTATGGAACGGTTAAGAAAACCAAGCGCTGAACCGCATTCGCTAGTTCTTCCAACAACACTTGTCGTACGAAATTCAACGCGCCGCCTTTCACCAAACGAAGCTTAACTGGCATACTCACGCACATGAGCGATCGCCTAATTTCTGCACCTTCTCTTGCTGAGTTACAGACACATCGCAGCGAGAAATGGCGAGGCTTTACCCATGACATCCTTCCGCTGCCTGTTGCCGAGATGGATTTTCCAGTAGCCGACGGAATTCGCGAAGTTTTATCCGAAATGATTAACAAATCTGATTTGGGCTATCTCGGCTCAATCCCCGAGATGGGTACTTCATTTTCTGGTTTCGCAAAGCGCCGTTGGAACTGGGATGTGGAGCCAACTTTTGTGCGCATCGCAACTGATGTCGGAGTTGCCGTTGTCGAGCTATTGCGTGTATTCGCCAAGCCTGGAGATAAAGTTTTAATCAGCTCACCTGTCTATCAAAACTTCTACACCTGGATTAATGAGACCAAGATTGCAATGGTCGATGTTCCATTTATAAAAAACGCAGAAGAAGCCGATGGAACAGGTTGGAGCCACGATTGGGCCGGCATTGAAAAGGCTTATCAAAGCGGGTTAAAGGTTCATTTACTCTGCAGCCCTCATAACCCAATGGGCAAGGTCTACAGCCGCGAAGATTTGCTTCGCATAGTTGCGCTAGCCAAGAAGCATGGCGTCATAGTTATCTCAGATGAAATTCATGCGCCGCTAACCTTTAAAGAGCAACCGTTTACCCCATTGTTAGCACTGGGTGAAGATGCCGCTGAAGTAGGCGTGGCTGTGAACGCGGCTAGTAAAGGATGGAATATCGCAGGGCTCAAATGCGCAATTATAATTTCACAGAGTGCGAAGATGCATGAGAAGTTAAATGAACTTCCACCGGCCTTGCACTATCGCGCTTCCTTGCTTGGAGCCTTTGCAACGGTGGCTGCTTTTGAAAAAGGCGAGCTTTGGCTAGATACAGTGCTTGATCAACTAGATCACAATAGAAAGCTAATCGCTGAACAAATCAAAGAGAAGATTCCAACTATTGGTTACACAATCCCGCATTGCTCATATCTGGCTTGGCTTGATGTAAGTAAGTTAAATCTTGGTGAAGATCCGGGCGCAGCCATATTGGAGCGCGCTAAAGTGGCATTTAACGCCGGCCATATCTATGGCGCCTTAGGAAAAGATTACGTTCGCCTTAACTTCGCAACCAGCCCTGAGATAATTACTGAAGCTTTCAATCGCATGGCTCGTGCGCTTTAAATACACGGGATAAATTAAATACAGATGACTAC
>JAPLBI010000078.1:0-2315 GCA_026392815.1 Actinomycetota bacterium | reverse complement strand
ATTGTTGTCGGTGGTGGCCACAACGGACTTGTCGCCGCAACTTATTTAGCGAAAGCCGGAAAGAGCGTTGTTTTATTGGAAAGCGCATCCGAACTAGGTGGGGCTACAACTAGCGTGCGACCGTTCCCTGAATACGATGCCCGTCTTTCTCGATACTCCTATCTGGTTTCACTTCTACCTGACCAGATCGTTGCAGATTTAGGAATTAACTTTAAGACTTTAGAACGATCCATCGCTTCCTATACGCCATATAAACAAGGCGGTAAAGATGGCGGGCTCTTAATATCTCAAAACTGGGATGCTCGAACTGCGGAAAGTTTTCGTGAGCTAACTGGTGGGGATGAAGAAGGGAAGAAGTGGCAAGAGTTTTATAACGAAATAGCTGTACTTGCTGAGCGAATTGCTCCATATATGTTGCAACCCCTTAAATCTGCCGCTGATTTGAAATCTGAAATCGGTCTTCCGGAAGTTTGGAAGTTCATGATGGAGCGACCAATCGGTGAGGTAATTCAGAATCGCTTCCAGGATGATCTTGTTCGCGGCGTCGTGTTAACAGATGCGCTAATTGGAACCTTTACTTCTGCCCAAGATTTGCAGGCAAATCGCTGCTTCTTGTATCACTTGATCGGAAATGGCACCGGGCAATGGCGAGTCCCACAAGGCGGCATGGGCGCATTTGTCACCGAGTTAAATCGCGTGGCGGTATTAAACGGAGTGGAAATTAATTTGAATTCACACGTAACCGATATTGACTCAAGTTCTAACGGGGTTGCAGTAAGTACAGCATCTGGAGATAAATATGTCGCAAAGGATCTGTTATTCGCTGGAGCGCCACAGACCCTAGCGAAATTGCGCGGCAAGAGCGCCCCCGCATCTCTTGATGGCTCACAGATGAAAATTAATATGTTGCTATCTAAACTTCCGCGACTAAAATCTGGAGTAGATCCAAAGTTAGCCTTTGCGGGAACTTTCCATGTCAACGAGACTTATTCACAGTTAGAAAAGGCACACCAAGTTGCAAAGCTTGGTGATATCCCGAGTGACCTACCACTTGAAATGTATTGCCATACCTTGACTGATCCAACAATTCTTTCGCCAGAGTTAAGCCAGCGCGGATTCCATACTTTGACCCTATTTGGTTTACATACTCCGGCTGCGCTCTTTGATGCAGATCCAAGTGGTGCAAAAGAGGCGGCTAAAGCTGCGGCGATTTCCAGCCTCAATCAATATTTAGAAGATCCAATCGAATCGGTACTGGCTGTCTGCGGAGATGGCTCTCTCGCCATCGAAGCAAAATCTCCAATCGATTTGGATAACGATCTCGGGCTACCACGTGGAAATATCTTCCATCGAGATTTAGATTTCCCATTTATTGATGGGACTGAGAGCGCCCCAATCAAATGGGGATCTGAAACAGATGATTCCCACATTTTTCTGGCAGGCGCTGGTGCACGACGCGGCGGCGGAGTGAGCGGTATCGCTGGCCATAATGCAGCGATGGCAGTGCTGACAAAGGATTAGGCTTAGGTCATGAGTTCAGATAAAGGGCTAAACCCCGAGACGATCGCAATTACCGCTGGCCGTCCAACAGTAGGTCCAGATAGTTCCTTGAATCATCCAATCTCACTTAACTCAACTTTTGTTGCTGGTGGAGCAGTTGGTTATGGGCGCTACGGAAATGAAACGTGGCTGGCGCTTGAAGAAGCGATCAGCGCGTTAGAAGGTGGACGCACACTGGTTTACTCATCTGGGATGGCTGCTGTCACCGCAGTGTTTTCAACTCTTCCAGTGGGTGCAAAGGTAATCGCATCAAATCAGGGTTACTCAGGAACGATGACACTGCTCAACAACTATGCAACAGCAAATCGCTTAAAGGTTTCTTTTGTATCTGTTACTGATACATCAGCAGTTATCAATGAGTTATCCGGTGCAACTCTGCTCTGGATCGAATCTCCAACTAATCCAGGTTTAGAAGTTGCCGATCTTCCCGCACTCATCAAGGCGGCAAAAGAAAAAGGCGTAACCGTTGCGGTAGATAACACTTTTGCCACTGCGCTAACTCAGAAGCCACTTGCCCTAGGTGCGGATATCGTCATGAATTCTGTGACAAAGTATTTAGCCGGACATAGCGATGTTGTTCTTGGCTCACTTAGCACCGCAGATGCGGCGCAATTTAAGACTCTAGAAGATGCGCGTAAATTTAATGGATCTATCCCTGGTCCCTTTGAAGCTTGGCTGGCACTGCGCGGTATTCGCACCTTCCCACTGCGCTTTCAGAAGTCCTGCGAAAACGCGCTCGAACTTGCCAAGCGCCT
>JAPLBI010000138.1 GCA_026392815.1 Actinomycetota bacterium | reverse complement strand
GCTAACTACGAGAAGATTGCGGCGAAATCAACCTCTGCCGGAAATGCGAAGAAGGCACAAGAAGCCCTTGATTCAGCTGCTGCTCGTAAGGTCTGGTTGGCCGAGGCTGAAAAGTCTCTCGCTGAATTTAAGTAAATTTATTTAGTTGCGATAGACGTCGTAGACGCCTTCAACGGCGCGTACTGCAGCTAAGACTGAGTCGAGATGCGTCGCATCTGCCATTTCAAAGGTGAACTTGTTGATTGCAGTTCTATCTTTAGAGGTATTCACTGCAGCGCTTAAAATATTTACATGCTGTTCAGATAGCGCTCTCGTTACATCTGCCAACAAACGTGATCGATCTAGCGCCTCTACTTGGATATTTACTAGGAATACGCTTCCGGCTCCATCGAGCCAGCGCACCTTTGCAATTCGTTCGCCTTGATTTAACTGCAAGTCAGCAGCGTTGATGCAATCATCGCGATGGACTGAGATGCCACTTCCTTTGGTGATAAATCCGATAATTCCATCTCCAGGAACTGGCGTACAGCAGCGGGCTAGCTTCACTAGCACATCGCCCACGCCTTCAACTTCGATTGCGCTACTTGAACGTCTGATTGAGTGGGATCCGGTTGGAATAACATCGATAGTTGGTTCAGGGTGCGAATCTTCCACGCCTAGCGAAACAACTAACTTTTCAATAATGGAAGCTGCCGAAACATGTCCATCTCCAACTGCGCTATAGAGCGCAGAGATATCGGGATAGCGCAGTTCGTGTGCCAGCTCCAGTAAAGAATGTCCTGCAAAGATTTTCTGAAGTGGTAGTCCTGCTTTACGCATTTGACGCGCAATAGATTCGCGCCCAGCATCAATCGCTTCTTCGCGACGCTCTTTACTGAAATGTGCCTTGATCTTTGATCTAGCGCGTGGAGATTTAACAAAGTTAAGCCAATCGCGTGATGGCCCTGCGTTTTCGCTCTTATTGGTAACTATCTCGATCACATCACCATTAACTAAGCGGGTATCAAGTGGAACTAAGCGACCATTTACTTTTGCGCCAGCGCATTTGCTGCCGACATCTGTATGCACTGAGTAGGCGAAGTCGACAGGTGTAGATCCACCAGGAAGAGCAATCACGCTCCCCTTTGGAGTAAATACGAAGACTTCGGGGCTACCTAGATCAAAGCGAAGCGCTTCGAGGAATTCTGAAGGATCCTCAGTCTCTTTCTGCCATTCGTGCAACTGGCGTAGCCAAAGCATCTCTGGTGAAGAGTTCTTTGACTCATTGCCTTGCTTGTACTTCCAGTGCGCGGCGATACCGAATTCAGCGCGGGAATGCATCTCAAAAGTTCTGATCTGGATTTCAATCGCCTTACCGTTTGGCCCAATCACCGTTGTATGTAGCGACTGATAGAGATTAAATTTTGGCATCGCGATGTAATCTTTGAATCGTCCTGGCACAGGCGACCAACGAGCGTGAATCGAACCAAGAACCGCGTAACAATCCTTGACATCATTTACCAAGACGCGGATTCCAACTAAGTCATAGATATCGTTGAAATCGCGGCCTCGAACCACCATCTTTTGATAGACGCTGAAGTAATGTTTTTTGCGCCCCGTAACAGTGGCGGTTATTGAATCTCGCTCTAAATCACTTTGCACCGCATCAATTACCTCTTGCGACAGCGCATCGCGTGAAGGCGAACGCTCGGCAACTAACCGGGATATCTCTTCAAACTTCTTAGGTTCAAGGACCTAGAAGGAGAGATCTTCGAGCTCCCATTTGATTGCATTCATGCCCAAGCGATGCGCTAGAGGGGCATAGATATCTAAAG
>JAPLBI010000084.1 GCA_026392815.1 Actinomycetota bacterium | reverse complement strand
GGTAAGTCATCCGGCACCTTGCTCAAGATTTGGGAGTGGCTCGGCGCGGCTGGATTTACACGAAGTGATTTAATTGTTGGAATCGGCGGGGGAGCGGTTACCGACTTTGCGGGTTTTGCGGCAGCGAGTTGGTTACGTGGCCTTGATTGGATTGCGATTCCAACAACAGTTGCGGGCGCTGTAGATGCTGCAATTGGTGGAAAAACTGCGATCAATAGCGATTACGGAAAGAATTTAATTGGAGCATTTCACAGTCCGATCAAGGTGATTATTGATCTTGATTGGTTTAGCACTCTCACTGATCGTGATTTCGCAGCTGGTTTGGCTGAAGTTGTAAAATGTGGATTTATCGCCGATGGAAAGATCTTGGATCTATTGCGAGGAAAGAAAACCTCTGAGATCCGAAAAGATGAAACCCTCGTTAAGGAGTTAGTAGAACGCTCGGTAAGGGTTAAGGGCGAGGTTGTATCGCAGGACTTTAAAGAGGGTTTTGCGCGTGAAGCGTTGAATTATGGCCACACCTTAGGCCACGCTGTTGAACTTGATTGCGGATATTCAATGCGCCATGGCGAATGTGTCGCGATCGGGATGGCTTTCATGGCAAATCTCCAATTAGATTTAGGGCTGATCAGTAAAGAGTTGGCAGCAGATCATCTGCAGATATTGCAAGATTTGGATTTGCCGATCAAATACAAGCGCGAAAGTTGGCCTAAGTTATTGGCTCATATGGCAGTTGATAAAAAGTCCCGCGGCAATAGCCTGCGATTCGTTACCATTAGCGAGATAGGAAAGACGGATAGGTTAGAAAACCCTGATCCCAAGACGTTGTATGCCGCATATGAAAAGGTGAGTTCATGAATGTATTGGTAATCAATGGCCCAAATCTTGCTCGCTTAGATATCCGAGATTCCGCAATCTATGGCGATATGACTTACCCCCAATGAGACACATGGTTTTAAGGCGGATGTTCGACAGAGCGATGATGAAGCGACAATCATCGGTTGGTTGCACGAAGCTGCCGATAAGAAATTGCCGGTAATCATCAATCCCGCCGCCTTCACACACTATTCATATGCAATTCGTGACGCTGTCGAATTAGTGAAATCTCCAGTGATTGAAGTGCACCTCTCAAATCCATTGGCGCGCGAGGAATTCCGCCACACATCGGTAATTTCGGGAGTAGCCAACGGCACAATTGGGGGATTTGGTCCAAACTCTTACGTTCTTGCGCTGATCGCGCTGAAGGCGTTGCTAGCCTAAAAGTTCAGGTAAACTTAAGCATTCGCCTTCGACATTCGAAGGCCAACCGCGCTAGATCAAAGGCACTTTGGTTCGCTGATGGTTGAAATTATTACGTCAACGGACGTGAACTGGAGTTTCTCGTGGCAACAACAAATGATCTAAAAAATGGCATGACTTTAGATATTGAAGGCCAGCTATGGACGGTCGTTGAGTTTCAGCATGTGAAGCCAGGCAAAGGCCCAGCTTTCGTTCGTACAAAGTTAAAGCAAGTTCTGACTGGCAAGGTTGTCGATAAGACCTTTAACGCAGGCGTCAAAGTCGAAGTTGCTATTCTAGAAAAGCGCGAGATGAACTTCCTTTACAAAGAGGGCGAAGATTTCGTTTTCATGGATAACAAAACTTTTGACCAGATGAATATCTCAGCAGCGATTGTTGGAGATGCTGTGAACTACATGCTTGAGAACACTGAGGCTATCGTTGCTATCAATGAGAATAACCCGCTATATATCGAACTTCCGGCATCAGTTGTACTCACCGTTACCTACACCGAACCAGGCCTTCAGGGCGATCGCTCTTCAGGTGGAACAAAACCTGCCACCGTTGAAACTGGAATTGAAATCCAGGTTCCGCTCTTCATCAAGCAGGATGAGAAGGTATTGGTAGATACACGCGATGGGTCATACCAAGGTCGCGCTAACTAGTGTCAGCTCGCAGTAAAGCGCGTAAACAGAGTCTGGATATTCTCTTTGAGGCAGATATCCGGGGAACTCTGCCGCTTGATATTTTGGCATCTCGAGATGTAACTGAAGATGGACCGGATGCGCGTCCTATTCGTGAATATACCCGCGAGATAGTTACCGGAGTTTCAGAGCACCGCCGAAAAATTGATGAGTTGATTGCTACCTACGCGCAGGGTTGGGATATGGATCGCTTGCCGGCAGTAGATCGCAACATTATGCGCCTTGCGCTCTATGAGATTCTCTGGTCACCGGGTTTAGATGATGCGATTGCAATCGATGAAGCGCTTTCGCTTGCTAAGGAGCTTTCCACCGATGAATCCGCTGGGTATATCCATGGAGTTTTGGGTCGTATCGCCTCGCTTAAAGATGGTCTAGCACTTTAAATCTCAGGCACTTTAATAACTAGTTGGAAGCGCTCCAAGAGTTCTTGAACAGCTGCGCGAGGCGCCGAAAGTACGAGCGTGAGCGTATCTAAATCGCCTGAACGTAGCGTTAATATTTCACCATTCCAATCTCTACGCCTGGCGCAGATAGCGCTAACGAAAGCGTTGATTTTGCTGATCTCATTTCCCGTCACCGCTAAAGAAATCTCGCGCAATTTTCTAAGGTCAAAGATCAACTGATCGTTGCTTCCTCGTTCGGGATGTTTCGATTCTTCGATCAGTTCAGAAAGCGGAATAGTGAATAGGTTTGCTATCTCAATTGTTCGCGCCAAGGAGATCGCCCGAGAGCCTCTCTCGTAAGAACCCATCACAACCGCTTTGATCCTCCCATTTGAAAGTCTTTCGATATCTTGCAGCGTCAAGGATCGCGCTTTCCGCTGCGCGCGGATGCGTGCGCTGATGGTCGCGGTCGTAGGCTGAGTGAATGCTGTGGCGGGTGTTATCTGGCTCATGCGCGCAAAGGTAGATCACCCATGAGTTGCGCCACCGTGGCTGTCCACAGGGCTATTGAATTTCGGTGTAACATCAGCCAACATCCTTTAACGACCCGTCCTGCGAGGCGGGGAAGGAGATTCACGATGAGCCTTGCCCTGCCTGCGCCAGATATAACGCGCGCGCTTACCCGCATCTCCCATGAAATCCTAGAACGCAACTCAGGTTCTGAATCAATCACACTTCTTGGAATTCCAACGCGCGGTGCGCATTTAGCCAAGAGAATCGCCGCAATAATTGAAACGATCGAGAAGGTCTCGGTTCAAGTTGGAACTTTAGATATCACCTTGCATCGAGATGATCTTCGGATGAGACCGCCTCGCGCCTTGATGCCGACCCTGATACCTCCATTAGGCGTTGAAGGAAGAAACGTTGTTCTGATCGATGATGTCCTCTTCTCTGGCAGAACTATCCGAGCTGCACTCGATGCCCTCGGTGAGATCGGTCGCCCGAAGAGCGTGCAATTGGCAGTTTTAGTAGATCGTGGCCATCGCGAACTTCCGATCCGCGCAGATTTCGTAGGCAAAAACTTGCCAACATCTATAGATCAGAGCGTCCTTGTTCATTTAACAGAGCTCGATGGCGCTGATGAGGTCTTGATTGAAGGTGGCGCAAAGTGAAGCACCTATTGTCAATAAATGATTTGAGTAAAGCTGAGTCGATTGCAATTTTGGATACGGCCCAAGAGTTGGCTCGTGTAAGCGATGGACCGATGAAGAAACTTCCTACTCTTCGCGGAAGAACGATAGTAAATCTCTTCGCGGAAGATTCCACCAGAACTCGAATCTCATTTGAAGCCGCAGCTAAGAGGCTATCGGCCGATGTAATCAACTTCTCGGCTAAAGGTTCAAGTATCAGTAAAGGCGAATCCTTAAAAGACACCGCACAGACGTTGCAGGCGATGGGCGCAGATGCGGTGATCATTCGCCATGGCGCATCGGGTGCCGCGCAACGTTTAGCAGATTCAAAATGGATGTCTGGTTCGGTGATAAATGCAGGCGATGGAACGCACGAGCATCCAAGTCAGGCTCTGCTTGATGCCTTCACCATCCGTAAGCATTTAGCAAAATCAGGTGAGGATCTCACGGGTATAAAAGTCGTCATCGTTGGCGATGTACTGCACTCACGAGTTGCGCGCTCGAATGTACTTCTACTGGCAAAGTTGGGAGCCGATGTAACTTTGGTAGCGCCACCTACTTTGCTACCGGTAGGTGTTGAAAGTTGGCCATGCAAGATTTCCTATGACTTTGATGATGCGCTGGTTGGCGCCGATGCGGTGATGATGCTTCGCATTCAACTAGAACGTATGTCTGAAATGTTCTTTCCCAATGCCCGTGAGTATTCAAGATACTTTGGTCTTAATGGTGATCGCGTTAAAAGTCTGAAACCAACAACGTTGGTTATGCACCCAGGTCCAATGAATCGTGGCTTAGAAATCACTGCAGATGCCGCAGATGGTGCTCGATCTGTAATTGTTGAGCAAGTTTCAAATGGCGTAAGCGTGAGAATGGCCATTTTATATATGTTGTTAGCTGGCGCCCCTGAGGGTGAAATTATCGGAATTAATAGAGAGGTAGGTGCTTTGTAATGAGCGCATTGAATTCAAACTTTCTCTTATCAGGGTTAACTCTGCCAGATGGAACAACTAGTGATATTCAGATTGCAGATGGAGTTATCACCGCAGTTGGGAAATCTCTTCCTGCGCAATCTGCAGACGAAGTTATTGACTTCAAGGGTTCGGTAGTACTTCCTGGTTTAGTTGACCTACATACACATTTGCGAGAACCAGGTAAGGAAGATGCCGAAACAGTTCTATCTGGTTCGATGGCAGCGGCAAAAGGTGGCTTCGTTGCGATATCTGCGATGGCCAATACCTCACCAGTTGCTGATACTGCGGGAGTCGTGGAACAGGTTTACGCACTTGGCCAGAGCGCTGGCTTTGTCGATGTTTTTCCAATTGGCGCAGTTTCGCAAGGTTTAAATGGACAAACGCTCTCTGAGATCGGTGCAATGGCAGATTCAAATGCGCGAGTTCGAGTATTTAGCGATGATGGTAATTGCGTTCATGATCCATTAGTCATGCGCCGGGCTCTGGAGTATGTAAAGAAGTTCAATGGCGTGATTGCACAACATGCGCAGGAGCCAGCGCTGACAATCGGTTCGCAGATGAATGAAGGAGTTAACTCTTCTCGCTTAGGTTTGAAGGGTTGGCCTGCGGTAGCCGAAGAAGCGATTATCGCTAGAGATGTCTTACTTGCTGATCATGTCCAATCAAGGCTACATATCTGCCACTTAACAACTGCTGGTGGCGTGGACATTATTCGATGGGCAAAGGCCCGCGGAATTAATGTAACCGCAGAAGTCACGCCTCATCACTTACTTCTGACCGATGACTATGCAAATAGTTATGATCCGATTTTTAAAGTTAACCACCCGCTACGTACCCAACGAGATGTTGAAGCGCTTCGTGAAGGTTTAGCAGATGGCACTATCGATATTGTCGCAACTGATCACGCACCACATCCAGCAGAAGCGAAAGAGTGCGAGTGGCAAGAAGCTGCATTCGGAATGCTGGGCTTGGAGAGCGCGCTCTCGATAGTTAACCAAACAATGGTTCAGACCGGCCTTTTGAATTGGGAGGGCGTGGCAGATCGTATGAGCCGCGCCCCTTCTCGCATCGCAGGTTATGAAAACCATGGTGGCAGGATAGAGGTTGGCGCACTCGCACATCTGACTGTGATTAACCCGACCCAGACTTACCGCGTGGATCGTGACCTAGTTGCCTCTCGAAGTCGCAATACTCCCTTCCATGGAATGGAACTCTCTGGAGTAATCCAGGGAACTTTCTTCCGAGGTATTCCGACCTATTTGGCCGGACAACTAACATCGATACATAGCAACGGTTCAAATTCAGAAGCGCAGGGAGGTAGCTCTAGATGAGTAAGGCCTACCTGGTTTTAGATGATGGACGGATCTTTGAAGGTAAATCTTGGGCCGCACCAGGAAGAACTTTCGGTGAAGCAGTTTTTCAAACTGGTATGACTGGTTATCAAGAGACTCTTACCGACCCTAGCTACCACCGACAAGT
>JAPLBI010000014.1 GCA_026392815.1 Actinomycetota bacterium | reverse complement strand
TTCTGATCCGTAGTCAGATGCTCTATCCGTTGAGCTACGCACGCCAGACTGTGAATACTACAACCTTTTTAAATACCACCCAAACTAAGTAATTCCTCGCGTGTAACTGCCTTCACCCGAGGTTTACCTAACGGCTCTCCCGCCGCTACTTCTGCCGCATTAATTGCTTCCCAATGGGACTGCGAAATGACTTTGCTTGCAGGCAAAATATCTGAGATATCGCCACCGCTCTTTGCGACCTTTAAATCCTCAACTAATAACTTCATAACATCGGCAGCATCTGATTTATTTGTACCGATAACACCTGATGGACCGCGCTTTGCCCAGCCAACTACGTACATGCCTTCACTTACGCGGCCCTCGTTATTTAATACTTTTCCACGCTCGTAAGGCACGCCAGGAATGCTCGCGGCTTCATAGCCAATTGCAGTAATGACAAGTCCGCATTTAACGCTGAATGTTTCATCGCTGCCAGTCTTCTGAAATACAACTTCTTCTACTTTGCCGGCGCCTTTGATTTCAACTGGGATGGCAAGGAATTGAAACTTCATTGTGCGGTCGTGGTTTGTCGCCTCTTTTTCAGAGATCAACAACATCGCATCAAGATTGCTCTTGGTATCTTTCTCAATTTCATCCCCTGCGCGCGAAATAGCCGCTTCAATATCTGATTTAGCCATCAAAACGTTGGTGTGCTCTAACTTCGGAAGTTCGCGAAGTTCAGGAGATGTAAAGGCGGCATGTTCTGGTCCGCGGCGAGCGCTAATCACAACTTCGCGGATCGAAGATTCTTTAAGCGCTGCAATAGCGTGATCGGCAGTATCTGTTGGATCTAGTTCGCTTGGTTCAAGCGCCAACATACGCGCCACATCCATGGCAACGTTTCCGGCACCGATCACAACTGCAGTGGTGCAATTTAAATCAATCTTGAAATCTGCAAAATCTGGGTGCGCGTTATACCAAGGTACAAAGTGAGCCGCAGATATCGATCCTGGTAAATCTTCGCCTGGAATACCGAGCTTTTTGCCCACTGCTGAACCCGTTGCAATAACAACTGCGTCATACATTTCGTTTAACTGCTCGATTGAAACATCAGTACCGAGCTCAACGTTTCCGAATAAGCGAAAGTTTCCCGCAGTGGCGATCTTTTCAAATACCTTTGCCACCGTTTTAATCTTTGGATGATCAGGTGCCACACCACTGCGAACCAATCCCCATGGGGTCGGCAGACGTTCAATCATGTCGATAGAAAATTGCAGATCATCGGTCTGCAGATTTTGAAGTGCTTGCGCTGCAAAGTAGCCGGCTGGACCTGCACCGACGATCGCTACTTTGTAATTTTGCATGTGCCTATTCTATTCATGGCTACTGGTATCTCTGTACATTTTTAAGGTTTTTATGTACACTTCATTTATGAAGTCATTTCCCTTAACCGATGCTCGTCGTGAGTTGCCCACGCTCGTGGATAAATCAGCGAAAGAGCCAATTCTTATCACTCGCCATGGAGAGGAAGCTGCAGTGCTGCTCTCTCCTTCACTTTACGAAAAAATGCTTGATGCCATGGAAGAACTTGAAGATATCGCCGCCTATGATGCCGCTAAAGCCAGACGTGAAGATTCAACGCTTTGGCAAGATGCACGTAAGGAACTTGGCTTGGTTTGAGCGAGTTCACTTTAAGAATCGAAAAAACCCCACGCAAGTTTCTGAAAACGCTAAACCTCAGCGATAAACGACGGATCGACGCCGCACTTTCTTTGCTTTCGGAGAACCCAATCCCTCCTAAGGCAAAGAAGCTTTCAGGGAGAAACGGCTACAGAATAAGGGTCGGAGACTTTCGAATAATCTATGAGATCCAGAAAAGCATACTTGTAGTTCTTGTAATCGACATTGGTCACCGGCGCGAAATTTATAGAAAATAAAGGCACGTTAAATACAGGATCAAGAAAGAGCGGAGACGAGGAGATTTGAACTCCTGAAGGGTTTAACCCCTTACCTCGTTAGCAGTGAGGCGCACTCGACCGGGCTATGCGACGTCTCCAAGTACAGGTGTGAGTTTACAGGATAGGCAAATATCTACCTAAACCTATTTTCCGAACACTGCAGCGTATAGATCGACCCCACGGACAATTTGAATGAGGAGAAGGAAGACAAGAACTCCAAGAATTCGATAGGCGGTATTACCTATCTGAGACTTCTTCCAATCACGTTCTGGCTCTTTCACCATCTTGCCCAAGATGCTCAAGATCAATCCAGGGATAGCAAGGGCAACAAAGGACCACTCTAGGAATGTACGTGGGTTAGCAAATAAGCCCTGAATGAACGTTGCTGCAAAGGTGCCGATGAAAACCATCGCAACAATTTTGAACGCTCCACTTGGCATCAATCTATAAAGGATTGAAGTTTTAGGTAGCTTTTTGCCAATTGTTAGTCCAATGATTGTTGGCGCAGCCATAATCAAAGTTCCCAAGAAGAGCTTGATATTGAATCCAATAAATGGCATCGCCAGTTGAATAAAGATAAAGATCTTTAACTCAAGGCTAATCACCTTATGGATAGTGTCTTGAGATTTGAATTCTCCAGAAACAGCTGCGATGCGTTCTGGATAATTGTAAGAAGCAAAATCTTCCAGAATCAGGCGAACAAGTACGAATACTGCAGTCCACCATGCGATTTCAGTTGCGTGGTAAGTAATTAGCAACTGGATTCCGGCAAGTGCATTTAAGCCACCGATTAACTTTGACATAGTCCAGCCGGATAGCAAGAGAGCTAACGCGTAATCCGTTGCCCTCTCCCAAGTGTCGTCACGATCGCTGGCAAGTCTGCGAAGTGGTCGTATCGCACTTGCCAGCAGCGCTGGTGCGTAGAAGATGATGTAGAGACCGGCAACAGTCAGAATTTCATCTCTTGAAGAAAGATTTCCTGAAATTGCAACGCCAGCAGTAAAGATGAATCCTGCAACAAAGCCAGCAAGGGCATCCAAATTAGCTAGGGCAATGATTCCCATAACAATCCAAAGCGCTGGAGGAAGTGCTTGGCCAGATGTATCAAGAACTGCGAGTACGCCAAGAATGACTGCAGGGACAATTGTTAGCGGTGCAAATGAGCCGAACATGGCTCGTAAATAAGTTCCATCGGCAACGGTGCGCGCAAGGAGCGGCAGATGTCGTGAAATTCGAGTAACCACGCCTGCAAAAAGGGCATCGCTAGCCAATGAACTTGGACGGCGCCAAGTGTTGCTGAGATCGCCCCTTCCCGGCCCCCGATCGATCTTGTCGAGATCACCTGCACTAATTGATGAAAGATCATCTTGCTCTTTATCTTCAGAGTTTGATTCGCCTTCATTGCCGTCGGTAGATTCTTTATCTTTTTCACCAGAACTGTTTGATGAGTTGCTGCTTTGGCCAGCAGCGCTTGCGCCTGCAACAGAAAGTGTCGCAAGTACAGCAAATGCCGTCACCGCTAAATCTTTAGTCTTTTCAGGCTCTTGAGCAGGGTCATAAGATGGGAATTCTGCACGTTCGGTAAGCGGAATGAGTTCTTCTTCAGAATAAATCTTTTCTAGATTTGGACAGTTGCTTGCCCAATCGATATTTCCATTTAGGTCTTTACAGAATGTCAGAACCTTCTTGTCTAGCACCCCAGCATCATCAGATATCTCAATGATGACTTCGTGATAGCCAGGCGGAACGTCTGCTGGTATGTCAATATCTAACTCTTCAGCTTCGGAACTCGTCAATCTATCAATCAAGACGGTCTCTGCTCCCCAGCTTGGGAGAATCGATATCTGCAGAGCAAATAAGGTTGCTAGCAACAGCTTTCTTATCATTTGTTTGTACCTCCTGTTTTGACGGTGACTTTAATTTTCTGTCCGGGCTTTAAGTTCTCAATACCTACCGCAGCCTTTGTCCCAGAAGGTTTTGGAACAACCTTTACTGGAGCTTTAGTCGTGGTTTTGAATCCGTTCTTTGGAGCAACTGGTTTAGGCGTTGCCTTGCTTGTTGTTTTCGGTGAAGGTGTTGCTGATTTTGAATTCGATGGAATTGATTTTTCTTCTATCACTGTCACTTTAATTTTCTGCCCCGGCTTTAAGTTCTCAATGCCAACCTTTGATGAAGAGTCAGTAGTCTTTGGATTAATCGTGACTTTTTTACTTGAAGTGGGAGTTGGCATTGGAGATGCTTTCGGTGAAGGAGAAGTTTTTGGCGCGGCGCTAGATGTCGGCTTCGGTGTTACAGATGGCTTAGGTGACGGTGCTGGTGAAGGAGACTTTGTTGCAGATGGCGAAGGTGATGGTGCTGGAGAAGGTTTCGCAGTTGGCGTTGGAGATGCACTTGGGTTAGGCGTTGGCGTCACGGAAGGGGAAGGAGATGGTGTGGGGGTGGGTGTTGGTGTTGGAGTGGGTGTTGGTGCAAGCGGGACTGAACCTCCACCACTTGGTGCAGGCGAACTTGGGCTGGGTGAAACATTCGCTACTTGTTCTGGAATAACGGCAGTGGATGCTTGAGAAGGTGAAGATTCACCAACTGAAGTAACTGTTACAACTGTAAATGTATACGGATCTCCGTTTGTAAGACTTCCGAATCGAATTGGTGATGATGTGGTGGTTCTTGTTTCACCAGTTTCGACAGCAGTAATTATGTAGCCGGTAATCGTGGCACCGTTTCCAGTTGCTCCGCTGAATTCGATGTTGACGCTTCTATTGCCTGGCGTTCCAGTGATGACAGTCGGTGCAGTTGGAATGCCGGCGGGAGTTGCTACAACTCCGTTGGAGTTAGTTCCTCTACCAACACCATTTTCTGCAGCTACCGTAAAGGTGTAGGCGACGCCGTTAGTCAGCCCAGTAAATTCTGCGACGGTGGAAGAAGTTGTGATTGATAATCCACCAGGTTGTGCGGTAATCACATATTGCGTAATTGATGTGCCGCCATCACTTGTCGGAGCGTTAAATGAAATTGTGGCCTTTGTGTCTCCTCGGACAACTTCGGTAATTGTCGGAGCACTAGGTGGTCCGAGAGGTGTAACTGAATTTGAACTTCCTGAGGCAGTAGATCCACCGACGGCATTATTTGCGACAACGGTAAATGAGTAGGTCGAACCATTGGTTAGCCCACCAACGAAACAACTTGTTAAATTCGCCGCGGCGGTACAAGTAGCGCCACCTGGCGAAGCGGTAACTGTGTAACTCGTGATTGGCGCGCCACCATTGTCGGTTGGAGCAGTCCAAGAAACTTGAGCGCTGCGATTTCCACCTGATGCTGAAGATGAAGTCGGTGCGTCAGGAACGGTTGCTGGAGTCGCAGTTGTAGTAACGGTTGAAGATTCAGAATCACCTACTGAGTTAGTGGCAATCACACGGAAGGTATAGGCAGTTCCATTTGTAAGGCCCAAAACTGTTACTGGTGAAGAAGAACTTGTTCCGGTAAACCCGCCAGGCTCTGCGATAACCGTGTAGTTCGTAATTGCAGCGCCATTATTACCCGCGCCACTGAAGGAAATAGATACCTGGCCATTGCCAATTGCCGCTGAAATTGATGTTGGTGGCGTTGGCAATCCAGCCGGAACTGCAGCAGGTGAATTTGCTGATGCAACACCAGTACCGATGTCGTTGATCGCCTTTGCCGTAAATGTAACAACTGTTGATGTATCTCCAGCAAGTACCGATAACGAAGTTGGTGCACCGGGTGCAGAAGCGGGCGTTGCCGATGCGGATGTCGATGAAAATTCTGATTCGCCTAGCGCATTGATTGCCGCAACAGTAAACGAATATGAACCACCATTTGTAAGTCCTGTAATCGTTGCTGGAGATGACGAAACGGTGACCGTATCCCCGCTCGGAGAAATTTTAATTATGTAACCTGTAATTGCTGAACCATTTGATCCAGCACCACTGAAGGTAATTGTTGCACTACGATCACCTGCTACCGCCGATACAGTAGTTGGAGCGGTTGGTGTGCCTGCGGGAGTTACCGAGTTAGAAGTTGCAGTTGGAGAATTTCCAACAACGTTTTGTGCAACTGCGGTGAATGTGTAAGCGGTCCCATTTGTCAGGCCAGTCATTACACAGCTCGTTGCAGGTGATGTCGCTGTGCAGGTGTGCAGTCCATTCATCGATGTAAATACGATCGCTGTTACTGATTCGCCGCCGCTGCCTGAAATCGTGTTCCAGTTACCCGATGCGCTTACAGTTGCGGTTTCATCCCCCGCGACCGCAGTTACCGATGTTGGTGCATCTGCAACGCCTGCGATCTTTATAGGTGCTGAAGCAGTTGAAGAATCTGAGTTACCAACTGCGTTAGTGGCCATCACCTTGAAGGTGTAAGAACTGCCATTTGTTAAGCCTGTAACGGTTATTGGAGAGCCAGAACCAGTAAATGTCTGGCCGGTTTCAACAACGGTAAGCGTGTATGAAGTGATCGCCGAACCGCCATTATCAGCAGGTGCTGCGAAAGTGACCGTTGCTGTCTCATCGCCACGAGTAGCTGTAACGGTGGTTGGAGGCCCTGGAATAGAAGCAGGCACAATCGCATTTGATGGTGCTGAAGTAGTTGAGCCTGCAGCATTTGTTGCGGTTGCGATGAACTTGTAAGTAGTTCCGTTAGTTAAACCAGTGATAGTGCAACTTGTTGCAGGAGTGTTAACCAAACAGCTCTTTTCCGGGCTGAGTGGAGCTCCGGCCGAATCAGTTGCAACGATCTTGTAAGAAGATACCTGGCCTCCGGTTACAAGAGAAGGTGGTGTAACTGTAACTGTACCTGCGTGATCACCAGGTGTTGCAACAGGTGCAGAAAGTGCCGCCGGTGGAAGTAGATTCCAGATTGCAGTAAGCGTTGTATTTGCGTTAACGCCGGTAATTGTTTGACCAGCGGTGTACGTAGTCACTCCATCTGTCCAGCCACCGAATCCATAACCTGTTTTAGCAAGTCCAGTTGATGAAGGAAGAATGAAATCATCTGTGATCTGTCCCGTTACCGTTGAAGGAACGGTTCCGGTATCAGCACCATTTAAGCTAAATGAAAGTGCATAGATAGCGCCTGAGAATTGTGCGGTGAAGGTTTCATCACTTACTGAAAGTGTGAAACTTGCACCTACGGAATAAGTATTTGCACCATTAGACCAACCAATAAAGTTGCTATTTGCCTTAGTAACACCCGCGGCGATGGTGTGCGTTGCACCGAAGTTAAATGAGGTAGGTGAAGGAATTGATCCGGTGCCGCCATTTAGCTCATATCTAATAACGTATGAAGTGACGCTCCATTGTGCAGTCAACGTAATGTTGTTTGCTCCCATTGTTACCGTCGCACCAGGTGCATAGTTTGTAGAACCGTCACTCCAACCAGTAAATGTGTAGCCCGTTCTGCTTGGAGTTACTGTTGGCGCAGCAAAGGTTTCACCGATAGTTTTTGAAGGCTCTGAAATAGGCGTATTACTTGTGCCTTGGGCTAGGTCGAAGGTGATGCTCTGGCTAGTAGCGCTCCAGAGAGCTGTCGCTGTTTCAGAGAGAGCGCCAAATTGATATTGCGATCCTGCGCTAACGGTATTTCCGCCCACTGACCAACCAGCGAATACATAACCCGCCTTGGTAACTGATGTTGATGAAGGAAGGTTAATTACAGAACCGAATGCCGAAGTTTGCGCTGCTGGCGCTGTGCTTCCACCTGCTGAATCGTAGGCAAGTGTGTAGTTATTTACTGTCCACCGTGCGTAGAAGAGATAGTTTGTAGCGCTTATTGAATATTTGTTTCCTGATACCGCGTTACCACTCTGATCATTCCAACCTGCAACTGTGTAACCAATTCGCGTAGGAATCGCTGCATCAATAGTCACAAGTGTGCCATCTGAATACAGAGCCCCCTGCGTCATACCGGTATCTACACCGCCTGACATGAAGTAGCGCACTTCATATAAGCGCAACCATGATGCCGTAAATGTTGGAGATGAAGTACCCATAACAACTGATGCCCCGGCTTGATATGTCTGACCGTTGCTGGTCCAACCAGCAAATGCATAAACCAAACTATTCTCAGTCACAGTACGTGTTTCTGGAGTGCCTAAGGTAAATGAGCTTCCATACGCGGTAGCTGCAGTTGAAGGCAGACCAATTGGAGCGGTGACAGCGACACCATTGGCGGTTCCAACCGCGTAATTGATTGCAAATGTCGCGGGTGTCCAGATCGCATTTAACGTCTTATTCGTAGTACCTGTTATCGCGGAACCTTCAGCATAGGTATTTGTTCCATCGCTCCATCCGCCAAAGGTGAAACCACCTTTTGCAAGATTTCCTGGGCCAGGTGCAGTTACAACTGTTCCGTCAGTTGTGTAACTTGCTGTTGCTGGCGCTGTTCCCGTTGCACCGTTGGCGCTGAATGTGAAGGTCTGTGTATTTGCTGTCCAGGCAGGTTGCAAAGTAACGCTGGCAGTTGGGGCGTAAGAACCAGAGATCACGGTGGACGTCTCTTTCCAGCCCGCAAATGAGTAGCCCGCTTTAACCATAGAGCCCGCAGTTGGCAATGAGATTGGGTTGCTTCCAAAGGTAAATGAATCTGAGGTGCGAGTTGGAGTTCCAGAAGTGGCACCTGTTGTCGCATAGGTAATGGTGTAAACAAGTCCGGCCCATTGTGCGATGAAATTAATGTTTCGTGACGGCATCGTAAATGTTGATCCACTTGCATAGGCAGTGCCACTTTCGACCCAGCCACTAAAGGTGAATCCGTTCTTTAACACAGACCCAATTGAGGCAACGGTAAAGGTGTCATTCATGAAGAAGTTTGGTGAAGTTGGGCCTGTACCGGTTCCACCATTTAGTGAATAGAGGACAACATACTGAGTGCCGTTCCAAACAGCGCTAAGCGTTATATTCGATCCACCGACGGTGATTACTTCCCCAGGCAGATAAGTTCTATTGCCATCTGACCATCCAGCAAATGTCGAACCAGCCAGGGTTATTGAAGTGCTTGCTGCAGTGAAAGTCTCACCGATCGTGACTGTTCCTGGCTTTACAGGTACAGAACCAGTTCCACCATTAGCGGAGTATGTGACTGTGTAAGGTTCAGCAACCCAGTTGGCATATAAGTTCAGATTTGCCAGCGTTGCATAATTTGCCCCTACAGCAAATACCGTGCCGGTATCAGATCTCCAACCGCTAAATGTGTAACCCGTCTTAGCTAAGGTGTTTTTATCTGCGATCGCATAATTACCAGATGTAAGTGAGAAAGTGCCGTTTGCTGGAATTGCACCACTTGTATTTCCGTTACCGAAATAAGAAATTGTGAAAGGAATGGCAGACCAACGGGCAAATACGGTGCGTGATTCTGAAGGTGAATATGCGCCGCCATTTAGACCCAGATTGTTTCCAGCGGTTGATGTATCAAACCAACCCAAGAAGTTATATCCGCTTCGCGTTGGTAGCGGGAATGTCAGCGGTGATCCGGTGTTGAAAGTAGCCGAGGTTGGCGAAACCGTTCCGCTCATAGGGTTGTAAGTGACGACAAACCCTCGTGGTGTACCAGCAACGCCAGTACTTGCTGCTGAAGTCCCCGTTTTATTGGTCGCAGTGGCTGTAAATGTGTAAGCAGTGTTATTGGTAAGTCCGGTGATTGTGCAACTTGTTGCCGGCGATACAACTATGCAAGACCCAATTGTTGTTGTGCCAATCTTTGCTACTACCGTATATGAATCCGCAGGACCATTGGAGGCGCCAAGTGTTCCGCCATTTACGCTAATCGTGGCTGTTGTGTTTCCCGCGGCAACGGAGACTGTTGGAGCCGCTGGTGCATTAGGGCTCCATTGTGCGAAAACTGTTGTGGTTTCAAATGCGATGACTGATCCGCCACCATCATAGGAAAAGCCAGTTCCATTTGCTCTGGTGTTCCAACTGGTTTGTGTGAAACCCGTCTTTTGGAAGTTTAAAAGTCCATTTAGATTAAATGAGCTTCCTGCGGTAAAGGTAAGTGGGTTGAGACTTCCTGAAGTTGCTGTGTTTGAATCATATAAAAGGCGATACTGAATTGGCGTCCAGATTGCAAATAGCGTGTGTGTATTTGTTGCAACATACGGTGAAGTCTGAGCAGTAGTTCCTGTCGAAGTTGTTGCCCATCCGTTGAATCTATAACCCTGACGGACCATAGTTCCAACAGTTGCAAGAGTTACTCCAGTAGCTCCAACTGTATAAGTCTCACTTGCCTTACTTGGAGATCCAAATGCCATTGAAACTATAGGTGGTGCTGATGGATCAAGATTAAATGTCAGCGTAATAGTTTGCGTTGCAGCGCTACAGGTTGCTCCTACTCCACCCCAGCTTTGATTTGTGATCGCGGTTCGAACAACATATGCGGGGTTGGTGCAATTTCCATAACCAGCATTTCCAAATTCATAGAATCCAGAGGGCGTGTATGTCCAAGTGTTGGCGCCAATGACAGTTGTGATTGCAGAATTAGTGCGAATAGCTCCAGCTATTTGTGTCACTTTAACGGGATCCGCAACGGTGATACTTCCGCCGTTTGAACTTGCAAAGGTAAAGGAGCTGTAGCTTCCTGTTAACTGTGCAGCGAACGTTTGCCAGGCGGTGAAAGACGAAGCTGGTGGCGGCGTGTTATTAGTAAACGTTTGCGAGAAAGTCACAGTTGTTGCTTGTGCAGCCGGGCCATTTGAATTGTACGTAATTGTGTAGACATCAGGCTTCCAAACCGCGTAAAGCGTCGTATTTCCGAAGAAGGTTTGTGAAGAACCATTTGCATATGTGGCAGTTGTTGAAGTGTTTGTATCCGACCATCCAATAAATCCGTATCCAGTTCGCAAGAATCCGTTAGCGGTTAGCGCCGCAGCCGTTCCACCAGTAATAGATTTCGATGCGGTAGAGCCGCCAGTATTGCTATTGCCGTTGAAAGTTACCGTGAAAGGGAGCCCAGTCCACTTTGCGTACAAGATGATATTTCCAGCCGGTGCGTAAGTAGTTAAACCTTCTGCATAGAGAGTGCCAGTTCCGTTGCTGCCTGTGGTCCAGCCGCCGAACTCATATCCAGTACGGACCATATTTCCGCGCGTTGCCAGAGTTACGTTGACCGTTCCAGTGGCAGTAACCGAATCGACGTTCGGTGCTCCAGTTGCACCATTAACATCGAAGCGAATCAAAGAGTTCCATTGGGCAAACAAGGTTATATTTTGCGTTGGAGTAAATACTGTTCCAGTCTCGTATCGAGTTCCTGAGCCGTTGGCTAAGGTATTCCATCCTGCGAACGTGTAGCCAGTTTTAGCAATAGTTCCAGATGCAAGAGTTAGTGTGGATCCCATGGCGATAGTTGAAGCGGATGGAACAGCTCCCGAAGTCGCTGTATTTGAATCAAAGGTAACTCGTGATCCCCACTGGGCAAAGAGCGTGATGTTTGCAGTCGGCGTATAAGTCTCATTTACCGCATAAGAAACACCAAGTCCATTTGCTTGAGTATTCCAACCTAAGAATGAGTTTCCTGTTCTGGCAAGATATCCAACGTTTGCGGAAAGTGCTACTGCTGTATCTGCAACCATCAAGGTTGGAAGTGGAACCGTTCCAGATGTAGCGGTATTTGAGTCATAGGTAATGTATGAATTCCACTGTGCGTAAAGCGTTACGTCACCAGTCGTAGAACCGAAGTTGGTTATGCGTCTAGAAGTGATGGTTGGAGTCCAAAGACCGTATTTCGTCGCCAAATAGCCTTCTATCTGCTGCATTTGGGATTGCGTCGTTGCGGTGTCGTAGATCAAAACTTCGGCAACTTCCCAGTCAGAAATTTCGTTTACGCGACCAGTTCCACCAGCATTGTTAATCGTTAAATTGATTGGTAGGTAAGTTACCGTGCTAGTACCCGTATTCTTCGCGACGCCATTGCTTCGGAAGTTATTTCCAGAATCGCAGTTATAAACCCAGTTAGTACCAGTTGTTCCGGAGGTCGCCGTTATCCATCCGTTGTGGAATGCAACATCTGTAGAACCGCTATAAAAACCAGATAGCCAATTTTCCGTGTTGGAATCGAACATGCGCCATCTATTTGTTCCCGCGTACCGCGCCACATAACAGAGGGTGTAATTAGTAAGTTTTGGATTTGGCAAGGTAATTCCAGCAGTAGTTCCGCCTTTAACAGCTGACACATTTTTGGTTGCACCGTTTCCAGGCGCATTTGTAACAAGAGTGGGTGTACCGCGCACAATTACTGCATCACGGTTATTTCCTGATGAATCAAGCCAAACCTTCGAATCAGCAAAGTAATTGCTTGCTTCGTATTGCATATATGGCTGAGGCAGCCCAGTGGTTGTTCCTATCGGTGTATAGCCGTAGGTATCAGCCATGTAACTTTCGATCTGCTGTATCTGTGTTGTGGTTAGGTACGAATCAAAGACGACTAGTTCTGCAATCTCCCAATCGGAAGGCTCTGAAGTCGAAGAGTATTCACCATTGTTGACGCTCAAGTTTACGGGTAGATACTTGATCGTCGCTGTTGCACTATTTCTAGCCACTCCATCTATACGGAACGTATCGCCCGAATCGCATTGAATGCGCCATTTTAAATCGCCAGTGTTACCAGTTGAAGGCGTTATCCATGCGCCGTGATGCGCAACTCCCGTGTTTCCGGAATGAAAACCAGAGAGCCAATTGCCTACAGTTGTATCAATAAGGCGGCCACGTGTAGCGCCTGCGTAGCGAGCGATGTAACAAAGTGTGTAATTTGCCAGTTGTGGGTTGCCGAATCTAATTCCAGCTGCAGTTCCGCCTCTTATTGTCACAAAGTCTTTTGACATTCCGTTATCGGCACCCGATGTTGTTTTAATAGGAGTACCGCGAGTTGCTATTGAATTTCTATCGTTCCCAGA